>JALYJW010000035.1 GCA_030775085.1 Acidobacteriota bacterium
CTCGAGGTTCGGTCATGAAACTCGCCGTCGTTGCCGGCGAGGCTTCGGGCGATCTGCATGCGTCCGAAGTCATTCGCGAGTTGAAAACGCACACCGCGGTCGAAGCGTTCGGAATCGGCGGCGATCTTCTGGCGCGCGAAGGCGTAACGCTTCTTCATCACGCCCGGGAGATGGGGATCGTCGGCCTGTTCAATGTGCTGCGGCATCTGCCGATGTTCCGGCGCGTGTTCAACGAGCTGATCGAGCGCATCGAGCGCGAGCGGCCGGACGTCGTTTTCCTCATCGACTATCCAGAATTCAACCTGCGCCTGGCGAAGCGCTGCAAGAAGCTGGGGCTGCGCGTCATCTATTACATCTCGCCGCAATTGTGGGCGTGGCGCAGGGGGAGGGTGCGGCAGATCGAGCGTTACGTCGATCGCATGGTGGTCATCTTTCCGTTCGAGGAAGACTTCTACCGCAAGCACGACGTGCCGGTGACCTACGTCGGTCATCCGCTCATCGAACAGCTCTCGCACATCAAAAAGCCGCCGCGCGACAAAGACGTTCTGCGCATCGCGCTCCTCCCGGGCTCCCGCCGCGGGGAAGTGCATTCGCTGCTGCCGCCGATGCTCGATGCCGTCGAGATTCTCCGGCGCGAAGGAGTGGACGGCAGGCGAGTGGAAGCGGCCATCATTCAGGCGCCGACCATCAAATACGAAACGCTCGAGCGCATCGTCAGGGAGAAGGGGATCCATGCTTCCACGATCCACATTCCGATCATCCCGAACGATCACGGCGAAGCCGTAGCTGCCGCTGACGTTTCGCTTTCTTCTTCCGGCACCGCCACGCTCGAGTCGGCGGTCCTCGGCACCCCCGTGGTGGTGATGTACCACCTCAGCCGCGCCACGTTCGTGCTGGCCAAGAAACTCGTCCGGCTCCAGCACTTCAGCCTCGTCAACATCGTGGCCGGACGGAACGTCGTTCCCGAGCTCATCCAGCACGAAGTCAACGGACCGCGCATTGCGGCCGAGGTGCGCAAGCTTGTCGCGCCTGGAACCTACGAAGAAGTTTGTGCCGCGCTGGCCGACGTGCGCGCGCAACTCGGCGAGCCCGGCGCCGCCGCGCGCGTGGCGCGGGAAATCATTACGATGGTCGCCGCCGTACCGTCCGACTGACGATGAGCGTCCTCCGAAGACTCTACCGATACCTGCGCCCTTACCGCGCCTGGGCCGTTCTGGCCTTCGGCTCGATGATCGTGTTCGCGCTGACACAGGTCGTCTTCGCCGCGCTGGTGCAGCCGCTCGTCGACGATGTCCTGACGCGGCCCGGCGCTGTCAAGAAGGTGGATCGGCCTGAATCGCGGTTTGCCAATGCCGGCGCACTCATCAAAGAGCACGCCCCGGCCATCGATCGCGTGAAGCAACGCTTCGATCGCTGGTGGAGCGGCGATCCCTCGCAGAAGAGCAAACGCGTCCTGACGGTCCTCTTGTTCGTGTTCATCGTCCGCGCCTTCACGTCATTTCTGGCGGAGTACTCCTTCCAGAAAGTCGGCCTCTCGACCGTGCGCGATCTCCGCAACCAGCTCTACGAGCGGATGATCCATCAGAGCCACAAGTTCTTCACCGAGCGTTCGACGGGGGAGATGGTCAGTCGTGTCGTCTCCGACGCCGACGCCATTCAGGCGGCCGTGTCGACGCGCATGGGCGACCTGCTGCAGGAATCGGTCACCCTGGTCGGTCTGATCGGCTACCTCTTCTATCTCAATCCGCTGCTGGCGGTGGTGAGTCTGGTCGGCGCGCCGCTGATCATCACGCCGGTAGTCCAGTTCGGAAAACGGCTCCGCAAGACGACCCACAAATCGCAGGAGCGGATGGCCGAGATTGCCACGCTGCTCGAAGAAACCATCCGCGGCGTGCGCATCGTGAAGGCATTCACGATGGAGCCGTTCGAGATCGGCCGCTTCCGCGAAGCGACACGCAAACATCTCCGCTGGAATCTGAGCGCGCAGCGGATCCAGTCCCTGACCTCGCCGGTGATGGAGTTGCTGGCCGGCGTCTGCATGGTGGCGCTCTTCACCTACGCGCAGTCGCGCATCGCCGCCGGGACGCTGACGGGCGGCGAGTTCGCCAGCTTCCTCACCGCGTTGGCGTTGATGTACGCGCCGATCAAGAAACTGAACAAGGTCAATCTCTCGCTGAACACCGCGCTATCCGCCGCCGAGCGCGTGTTCCGCATGCTCGACGTCGAGAACGAAGTGAAAGAGAAACGCGACGCGGCCGTGCTGCAGAGCGTCGGCAGCGGCGTTCGCTATGAAGGCGTCTCGTTCACGTACGGCCACGAGCCCGTGCTGCGCGAGATCGACCTCGCCGTCGCGCCCGGCGAGATCGTCGCGCTCGTCGGCGGCAGCGGTGCCGGAAAGTCGACGCTCGTCAATCTCCTGCCGCGTTTCTACGATGTCACCGAAGGGCGCATCGTCATCGACGGGATCGACGTGCGCGACACCACGCTCCAGTCACTGCGTGGTCTGATGGGCTTCGTCACCCAGGAAGTGATTCTGTTCAACGACAACGTGCGCAACAACATCGCCTACGGGCGGACGGATGTCGATGAGCGTCAGGTCATCGCCGCCGCGCAGGCCGCCAACGCGCACGAATTCATCTCCAATCTTCCGCAGGGCTACGACACGCAGATCGGCGAGAGCGGCATGCTGCTCTCCGGCGGTCAACGGCAGCGCCTCGCGATCGCACGCGCTATCTTCAAGGATCCGCCAATTCTGGTTCTCGACGAGGCCACCTCGGCGCTCGATACCGAGTCCGAGCGTCTCGTGCAGCAAGCGCTGAACAATCTGATGCGGGGTCGGACGACGTTGGTGATCGCGCATCGCCTCTCTACGATCCGTAGCGCGCACAAGATCGTGGTGCTCCACAAAGGACAGATCGTCGAGAGCGGAACGCACGAAGAGCTGCTGGCCCGGCGCGGCGTCTATCGGAAGCTTTACGATCTGCAGTTCGTCGACGATGACCTGGTCGCCCCGAATCAACCTGCCACCCTGCCTGTCTCATGAAACTCATTCCGCCGCTCGCCTACGTGTTCGTGCGCACCCTCAGTTCGACGTTGAGAGTGCGGCACGTCCATCCCGAGCACATCGACAACACGCCGCAATGCATCATCGCGTTCTGGCATCGACACATGTTGCCGCTCCTCGGGTGCTCGCGCTGGAAGCACCCCATGGCAGTGATGACCTCGGCATCGAAGGACGGCGATATCAGTACCGCCGTGCTGGCGCTGTTCGGTATAGAGTCCTCGCGCGGCTCGTCGACGCGCGGCGGGAGCAGGGCTTTGCGAGGAATGCTGCATGCGGCGCGAGCGGGGAGAAACATTGCATTCACGCCCGACGGACCGCGCGGTCCCGCGGGGGTGGTGAAGGATGGCGTGATCTTCGCCGCGCAGGCGTCGCGGTTGCCGATCATGCCCATGAGCTTCGCCGCGAAGAAGTACAAACGGCTCGGATCGTGGGACCGGATGATCATCCCGCTGCCGTTCACGAGAGGCGTCATCGTTTACGGCGAGCCGATGGCCGTGCCGCGCGATGGAGATATCGAAGAGTGGCGCTTGAAACTTGAACGAACGTTGGATGAGTTATCGGCTGAGGCCGAACGATTGATGGAGGAACAACGATGAACGATGAACGATGAACGATGAGGGGCCGGCCTCTTCATCGTTCATCGTTCCTCGTTCATCGTTCACAAACGCATGATCCACTCGATGACCGGCTTCGGCCGCGCCGCCGGCGCGCTGTCCGCGCGCTATTTCGCAACCGTGACGACCAAGAGCGTCAACCATCGCTATCTCGAAGCGTCCGTGCGCCTGCCGGAGTACATGTGGGACATGGAGGCGCCGCTGCGTGCCGTTGCCTCCGAGTTTTTCTCGCGCGGCAAGGTCGATCTCTCGGTCCGGATTCAGAGGACGCAGCAGCCGGAGTACACGGTCCGGATCAATACGCAGATCGCCAACGTAGTCATCCCGCAACTGCGCTCCATCGCCGAGGAGCTCGGCCTTGGGTCATCGCTCACCGGGAGCGATCTGATGCGCGTTCCCGATCTACTGCAGGTCGACGCCATCGACTCGGAGATCGTCGACGAGGAGAGGGAGGCTCTGATCGCGCTCGTGCGCGAGGCCTTCACGCTGATGCGCGGCATGCGGGAGCGCGAGGGCGAGGCGCTGCGCAATGACATCGCCGCGCGCACCAAAGGCATCCGTGATCTGAGCGAAGAGTTGGCGCGTCATCGCGACGATGTCAGGGCCGAATTGCTGGCCACGTACAAGCAACGCGTGCAGGAAATCGCCGCCGCGGCCGGAGTCACTGTCCCCGAGGAGCGCATCGCCCAGGAAGTGGTGATGATGGTCGAGAAGGGAGACATCGCCGAGGAACTGCAGCGCCTCGCTCATCACGTCGAACAAATCGAGAAAGCCATCGGCAGCAAGGAAGCGGCCGGCAAGAAGCTCGATTTCCTCTCGCAGGAGATGATCCGCGAGATCAATACGATGGGCTCGAAGTCGCGTTCCGCGGCCATCCGGACCCTTGTCGTAGAATTGAAAACGGAGGTCGAGCGTATCCGCGAGCAGGTCCAGAATGTCGAGTAATTTCCACCCGGACGGAACATTGTTCATCGTCTCCGGACCGTCCGGCGCGGGGAAGACGACGCTGATCAACCTCGTCCGCGAACAGCTCGTGCCTCTCGGAATCGAGCTCTACTTCTCCGTCTCCCACACCACGCGCAAGCCGCGCAATGGAGAGATCCCGGGCCAGAGCTACCACTTCGTCTCCGACGCAGAGTTCGACGGAATGGCCCGCCGGGCGGAATTTCTCGAATGGGCCTACGTTCATGCCAATCGGTACGGCACCTCCAAAGGTGAAGTGCAGGAACGACTTACCGGCGGCCAGGACGTCATCCTGGACATCGATTATCAGGGCGCGAAGCTGATCGCCGCCGACCCTGATCTCGAGCCGCGGTCGATGAACGTTTTCATTTTCCCGCCGTCGCTCGATACTCTCGAACAGCGGCTCCGGCAACGCAGCCTGAATACGGACGACGAGATCGAGCTGCGGCTGCGCAAAGCCATCGACGAGATCGACGAAGGCAAAGAGTTCTACGAGTACATCATCATCAACGACAGCCTCGAGGTCGCGACCGAATGCCTGAAGGCCGCGATCATCGCCAAGAAACTACAGACTCGAACTGCGCTCGACGCCATTCACAAGATGGCCGAGCGATTCAAAGAGGAGGATCGCAATGGAAGGAATGCCGGAAGGAATTGACAGCAAGTTCCGCTACGTGCTGCTGGTCTCGAAGCGCGCGGAACAGCTGATTCAGGGCGCCATGCCGCGCATCAAGAGCAAGCACGCCAAACCAACCCGCGTAGCGATGGAAGAAGTGGCTCGCAACACGGTGAAGTGGCAGCTCACGCCGCCCACCGAAGAGACCACGTCTCTCGAAAACGCGGAGTAGTCTCCGCGACGAAATGAAGATCGTCCTCGGCGTATCGGGCGGCATTGCGGCGTACAAGGCGCCGGAGCTGGTCCGTCGCCTGCGCGATCTCGGCGCGGACGTTCGAGTCATACTGACGCCGAACGCCGCGCGCTTCGTTTCTCCTCTTTCCCTGGCCGCGGTCTCGGATCACGGCGTGATCGTCCAGCAGTGGGGCGATCCTGAGCGGGGCGGTGTCGATCACATCGAGCTGGCGCGCTGGGCCGATCTGCTTCTCATTGCGCCGGCCACCGCAGACATCCTGGCCAAGTTGGCCGTGGGCATCGCGGACGACGCGCTGACGACATACGCGCTCGCCCACCGCACGGCCCTCATGGTTGCTCCTGCCATGAACACGCACATGCTCGCGCATCCCACCGTGCTGCAGAACATCGAGATCTTGCGCAAGCGCGGTGTCGAAATCATTGAGCCGGTGAATGGCCTCCTCGCATGCGGCGAAGAAGGCGCGGGGAAGATGCCCGACGTGCCGGTGCTCGTCGATCTCGTCCGATCACATTTTCTCGTCGCGCAGGATCTCAAAGACCGGACGATCCTCGTCACCGCCGGTCCCACGCGCGAGCCGATCGATCCCGTTCGCTACATCTCCAATCGCTCGTCCGGGAAGATGGGCTACGCCATCGCCGAAGCGGCACGGAAGAGGGGAGCGAAGGTCACGCTCGTCTCCGGACCGACGGCGCTGGAAGATCCAGCCGGCGTAGACGTGACACGCGTGATCACCGCCGAGGAGATGCACGCCGCGGTACTGGCGGCGGCACCGCAGCATCAGATCGTGATCAAGGCGGCCGCGGTCTCAGACTTCGCGCCGCGCACGATCGCCGACCGCAAGATCAAGAAAAGCGACGGCGTCGAAGAGCTGACGCTGACGCTCAAGCGCAACCCCGACATCCTCTCCGACGTCGCCCGCCTCACCCCGCGCCCCTTCATCGTCGCCTTCGCCGCCGAGACCGAGGCCGTCGAAGCCAACGCCCGCGAGAAACTCCTCCGCAAAGGCGCCGACCTCATCGTCGCCAACGACGTCAAAGACCCCTCGATCGGCTTCGACTCCGATCAGAACGAGGTTCTGGTGATTGCCGCCAGCGACGGCTCCGCCACGCGCATCGCCAAGTCCGCGAAAAGCGAGATCGCGAACCGGTTATTGGACGTGATCGTCGCGCGGATGGGGTAGGCGACCACCTCACGCGGCATGCCTGAGCTCCTACGCGGTGTAGCTTAGGACTGCGGTGCTAAATTCAGCCAATCATGAAACATGACGATGTCTGGATCGTGGTGCTCCTGGCGCACTTTGCCACACCGTTCCTTGCCGGTTTGATCGTTCTGACGATGGTCGTCATCGCGAAGGAGGAGAAGCCGACCTGGGTCGAAGCGAACGATGCGGCGCTCGATCTCGTCATATTGAGTATCGGTGCAACGGCGCCACTGATGCTGGAAGGCAGGCTTCGAGAGAATCTGAGTCCCGATATTGCCGTGTACGGGATACTGCTCGTGCTCGTCAATCTACTGATTGCTGGCAGTCTCGTCGGACGGAAGAAGTGGAAGAAGGATAAATCGCTCACGTTCGCCAACATTTGGCCTGACTTTTTCTTAGGGATGTCATCGGTGGGAATGACAACCTTGGCGTTCTACTTTGCGTATACTAGAACCGGAGGTCAGCATGCTTGAGTTCGTAAAAGTCGCAGCGGTGCTTCTGGTGACGACGGCTGTTACGAGCGCGCTGCTCGCGAAACTGTTCGTCTATCTGGGCACTAGCGGATCCAAAACTCCTTCGTAGTTCAGCGCACGCGGACCAGGCGCCCTCCGTCCATCTCGGGCGCCGAAGAGCCCTGATCCTCCCGCGATCTCCGAGCGCGACACAACCCCGATCCGGATACCACTCCACCAACCCCCACCATCGACAATTCACAAACAAAAGCCCGCGACACGCGCGGGCCTTTGGTTGCCTCTGGTGAGATCGGACTTTCTACCGGTACCCCTCGCACTCCAGCAGCGCCTTGTCGGTGATCTTCCAGTAGCTGTTGTCGCCGCACAGGTCGACTTCTTCGATCACGCACTCGTCGCCGTCTTCGTCGACGACCTGAATGTCGTAGAGATCGCACTCGATGCCGGTCAGTGTGAGCGACTCGCCCTTGACCAGCGTTTCGTCTTCGAGCTGGTCGGGTCCCCACTCCTGATCGTCGCTGGACGAGAGGTAGATATGGTGGATTTCCCACTTGCTCTGGTTGATGATCTTGACGGTGGCCTTCTTCGCGTACATCGGCACCGTCAGCGCGCACAAAACGACCGCAAGCAGCGTCATTCTCTTCATTGTGTTTCTCCTTGGGACAACTTCGGACGCACCGGAGTATAGGGGATAATCGCCGCGATGAATCCCGACGTCCTTCAGGAATTGGCCATGCTGCGCGAGCTCGGTTACACGCACCTCGATTTGGTCGGCGGTCGGCAGTCGGCGGTCGGCAGTAGTCAAGATGAAACAGGGGACCTCGGTGCTTTTTCCACTGCCGACCGCCGACCGCCGACTGCCGACTCGTCCCTCGACGCGGTCCGTCTCGAAGCGCATGACTGCACCGCCTGCCGGCTGGCCGGAACGCGCACGAATGTCGTCTTTGGCGTCGGCGATCCGAATGCCGAGCTGATGTTCGTCGGCGAGGCGCCGGGGCGCGATGAGGATCTGGAGGGCGAGCCGTTCGTCGGTCGCGCGGGCCAGCTCCTCACCGACATCATCAAGGCCATGAAGCTGTCGCGCGAGCAGGTCTACATCGCGAACGTGATCAAGTGCCGGCCGCCGGAGAATCGCAATCCCGAGCCCGACGAGATCGAGCAGTGCCGCCCGTTCCTCCGCCGCCAGATCGCGCTGATCCAGCCCAAAGTGATCGTCACCCTCGGCAAGTTCGGTCTGCAGGCGCTCACCGACCGCGCCTACTCGATTTCCGCCGTGCGCGGCCGTTGGCTCGACTACAACGGCATCAAGCTCATGCCGACCTACCACCCGGCCTACCTGCTCCGCACTCCGTCGGCGAAGAAGGATGTCTGGTCGGACATGAAAATGGTCATGGCCGAGCTCGGGATCCCGGTCCCGGCGTGAGCGGTCTCTCTTCGTACGCCGCGATCGCCATTCCTCTCGCGGTCCACGGCACGTTCACCTACGCCATTCCGCCCGCGTTGCGGGATTCCGTGCGGCTCGGATCGCGCGTGGAGGTTCCGCTCGGGACGAAACTCACCACCGGATTCGTGGTCGAGCTTCTCGACGCCGCTCCTGACGTCGACCCGAAGAAAGTGAAGGCAATCCGATCCGTGCTCGACGATGAGGAGCCGGCGTTGCTGCCGGAGATCATCGAGCTTTGTCGCTGGGCCGCCGATTACTACATCGCGCCGCTCGGCGAGATGCTGCGCGTGGCGCTGCCTGCCAACATGTCCGCGCGAGGACGGCGGCAGGCGACGCTCACCGCCACGCCGGAGATGATCGACGCTGCCCTGCAGCAGAAGCAGATTCTGGAGAGCGATCTCCAACTTCTCGGCGAGCTCGCCAAGCGTCCGCTGCCGATGAACGCGATCTTCGAGGAGATGAAGGTGTCGCGGGCGTCGGTGGAAAGGCTGCGCGACGCCGGAATCATTGCTCTTCACGATCGGCTCAAGGACGCGGAAGGCGTTCGCTTCGATCGCTTCGTCGTGCTGGAAAGCGAAAACGAAGGTCTGACCCCAAAGCAGCAAATCGCCGTCGAGCTGTTGCGGTCGCGGGGCGGCGAGCTTTCCGTGCGGGCGCTCGAGAATGCAGGCGTGAGCGCTGCTGTGCTTTCTGCGATCGTGAAGAAAGGCGTGGTGCGGATCGAGCGCCGCGCACGTCGGCACACGCTCGACGCGTTTCTGGCCGGTCTCGATCCGGCAGCGGTAGGGGAGATTCGCCATTCCGCCGAACAGCGCGTGGCCATCGACACGGTCCGTGCGACCCTCGGTACGTTCGCGCCGTTTCTCATCGTCGGCGTGACCGGATCGGGAAAAACCGAGGTGTACATCGAGTTGATGCGCGATGTCGTCAAGAGGGGAGAACAGGCGTTGCTGCTCGTGCCGGAGATCTCGCTCACGCCGGTGTTCGCGTCGCGGCTGAAGGAGCGCTTCGGAGATCGCATCGCCATCCTGCACAGTAATCTCTCCGCGAGCGAGCGCTTCGATCAATGGTGGCGCGCGCGGCGCGGCGAAGTGGACGTGGCCATCGGTCCTCGCTCGGCTCTCTTCACGCCGTTCCAGCGCCTCGGCCTCATCGTGGTCGATGAGGAAGGCGACGGCGCCTACAAGCAGGAAGAAACGCCGCGCTACAACGCCCGCGATCTGGCAGTCGTCCGCGCGCAGAACCGCAAGATCCCGATCGTCCTCGGCTCCGCCACACCTTCGCTGGAGTCGCGCGAGAACGCGGCGCGCGGCAAATACACGCTGATTCAGATGAAGAGCCGTGTCGAAGCGCGCCCGCTCCCCGAGGTCGAGATCATCGATCTGCGGAAAGAACGCGCGGAGAAAGAAGACAAGGGCTTCGTGATCCTCAGCGGGCGATTGAAAGAAGCGCTGCGCGAAACGTTCGACGCGAATGAGCAGGCCATGATTCTCATCAATCGCCGCGGCTACGCGCCGTACCTGCTTTGCCGCGAATGCGGTCACGAGTTCCGCTGCCACGACTGCAGCGTCACGCTGACCGTACACCAGCGCCAGAAACAGCTCATCTGCCACTACTGCGGCCTGCGCAAACCGATCCCGGCCCGTTGCCCGCTCTGCGCGGGCGAAGTGCTGCAGCCGGTCGGCTTCGGCACCGAGAAGGTCGAAGAGCGCTTCCATCGCGATTTCCCCGACGTCGCCGTGGAGGTGCTCGACCGCGACTCCACGCGCAAGAAAGGCTCGCTCGTGGCCATCCTCGACCGTTTTCGCCGCGGGCAGACACGCGCGCTGATCGGCACGCAGATGCTCAGCAAGGGACACCACTTCCCGAACGTGACGCTGACCGGCGTGCTCAATGCCGATTCGATCCTCGGATACCCGGACTTCCGATCCGCGGAGAAGACGTTCTACCTCCTCACGCAGGTAGCAGGCCGCTCGGGCCGCGGCGAGCTGCGCGGAAAGGTCATGATCCAGACCGCATTTCCGACGCACTACGCCATCCAGCACGCCATCCGGCACGACTACGAGTCGTTCTTCGAAGCCGAGATTCAGTTCCGCCGGACCTTTCACTACCCGCCCGTGACGTCGATGATTGCCATCCTGTTTCGCGGCGAGAACGTCACCGATGTGGAGCGGGCCGCTTCCGAGTGCGGACGCCTGCTGGAGGAAGCCGTGCAGCCTCTGAACGGCACACGCATCCAGGGTCCCGCACCGGCGCCGCTGGCGCGCATCAAAGGAGTGTGGCGCTACCAGATCCTGTTGCGCTCGCCCCACCGTACCGGCCTGCGCCGTGCGGTCGAGTCAGTGATGCATTCTCGAAAACTCAAGGGCGTCGATGTTGCGATCGATGTCGATCCGATTAATATCCTTTGAATGTTCCTCGCGGAGATCGTCCTCGCGTCCCGAATCCTCGGCCTCGTAGCCGGTGAGCAGCGCGTCGAGGTCCAAGCCGACGCCGCCGTTCGTAGCATCGAGGTGCAGCGCGATGGAGTGACCGTCGCTGCTCTGCACCGGCCACCCTGGAGCGCGGTCGTCAACTTCGGTCTCGAGCTTGCGCCGCACGAGCTGACCGTGGTGGCGTTCGATCAGGCCGGCAATGAACTGGGTCGCGACACTCAGGCGATCAACGTGGCGCGCCCGCCGGCGGAGTTCGGCATTCTGTTCGATCGCGACGCGGAGGGGCAGGTGACGGCCGCCATCCGAGCCAGCCACTTTGCGCATCGGCTTCCGAAGAACGTCACCGTCAAACTGGATGGCCGCGTCATTCGCAAGAACCGTAATTTGACGACGTATTCACTGGGCACGGTCAACTTGTCCACCATCCACGTCTTGGATGTCGAAGTGGAGTTCCCCGATCGCATTCGATCGCGCAAAGAGGTTGTCTTCGGGGGCCATGCCGGCTTCTCCGAGCAGGTGCCGTCCGAGATGACGCCGGTCGCCGTGCGGCAGCGCAAGGCGCCAGGAGGCGCTACCGCGGACTGTTTTCGTCTCGGCACTCAGTTGCTCCCGCCGGTGACGATCGAGCGGGGAGATGGCACGGCTCACTTCATCCTGAATGGCTCGCGCGGAGTCATGAAGGGGAACGAGGCTCCGGAACACCGCAGCGACGCGCGTTTCGCTCTTCCCGACGTCGAAATCGACATCGTCAATCCTGTTGCGGAAGCAATCCAGCTCCCCGGCAGCCTGACCCGCCTCTTCAACTCACAATCGATGTCCGGAAAGAAAGGGACACGGCGAGCGCTGGCAATGGCCGTGACGCCCGAGGGGCACACGCAGATCGCCGATGCCGTCGGCGCCGCTGCGTTACGTGCGCTTCGCGGAGGGAGTCGCCGGGTGGTGGTCGTGGTCATCGGGAGCGCGCCTGCTCCGGATCTGAGCGTCCATCGCCCGGACTTCATGCGCCGCTACCTCGAGCGTGTCGGCGTGCCGCTGCGCGTCTGGTCGCTGACCGGTCCGCGTCCGGATCTCGCAGAGACGTGGGGCGAGGTGAAAGACGTCTCCACCGCCGCGCTTTTGCTCGCGGCGACCGAAGATCTGCGTCAGGAGCTCAACGCGCAGCGTGTGGCCTGGATGCCGGTGGGGACGGCCAATGCGTATCGCGTGATCGCAACCAGCGACTGCGCTTATGAACCGTTGGCGGGCGTCGGCCTCGCGCTCAAGTCGTCAGATAGCCGGCTCAAGTCGTCAGATCAACGGCTTACGCCATCGGATCGCGCCGCATCGGCTCGATGAGTTGCACGAGGTCTTCGTCGAGGCGTTCGTCGATGTCCGGCTCGATCTCGCGCACCATCGGCACCAGCTTCTGGACGTGCTGAATCACCGCAAGCATGGCCGCCCACAGCGGCTCGCTGTTGGAACGCTCGAAAGTCTGGAAGGGAAAGCGTTTGCCGAACGTCGTCGCATCAGCTCCGGTGAGAGTTCCGACGGTCTGGTTGATCGTCCAGGTCACGCGGCTGGCGAGGTCGTTCGGTGGGTGAGGATGGCCGCGGTGATGGCGGGCGATGGCGCCGACGCGGTCGATGGCGCGGCAGAGCGCGCGGATCTCGGCCTCGAGCGCGGGATGCCTCGGATCGCTGGCGGCGAGGTCGGAGTACGGCAACCAGAGTTTCTCGATCCGGCGGCGCAGATCGACGTCCAGCTTCTGCACGATCCAGGGGAGCGCGGGGATGTGGCGCATGTGCTCGTTTTGCGAGTGAGATTCGAGCAGGCTCGCGTGCGCAACGGGTTCGCTCGGCGCCGGTGCCGGTGGCGGTGTCGGGTCTTCGGTTGCCAGTGTGGACATTTGTTTGTTAGGGTCACCCTCACATGAGCGCCGACCCAACGCAATTTGAAGAGCCGATTCTCAGGATCCGGCGCAGAATCGAAGAGCTCTCCGCGATGGAAGCGGAGCCTGCGATCCAGTCTGAGATCGCCCAGCTCCAATCGAAGCTTACCAGAGTCTCCGACGAGATCTATTCGAACCTCACCCCGTGGCAGAAGACGCTCGTGGCGCGGCACCCTCAACGGCCGTACACGCTCGACTTCATCAGCCTCCTGATCGAAGACTGGGGCGAGATCGCCGGCGACCGGAAGTTCGGCGACGATCCGGCCATCGTGGCCGGTTTCGGCCGGTTCCGCGGCATCCCGGTCTGTGTCATCGGTCATCAGAAGGGCCGCAACACCAAAGAAAAGATCATCCGCAACTTCGGCCAGCCGCGCCCCGAGGGATTCCGCAAGGGTCTGCGCGTAATGAAGCTCGCTGAAAAGTTCAAGCTGCCCGTCCTGACGTTCATCGACACGCAGGGCGCTTACCCCGGCCTCGGCGCGGAAGAGCGCGGACAGGCCGAAGCGATCGCTGTGAACCTTCGCGAGATGGCCGGGCTGCAGGTACCGATCGTGATCACCGTCATTGGCGAGGGCGGAAGCGGCGGAGCGCTCGCGCTCGGAGTCGGCGACCGCGTGATCATGCTCGAGCACGCCGTCTACTCCGTGATCTCCCCCGAAGGCTGCGCGGCCATTCTCTGGAAAAGCTCCGCCGCCGCGCCCGACGCCGCCGCCGCGATGAAGATCACCGCGCAAGACCTCAAAAAGTTCGGCATCATCGACGAAATCGTCCCCGAGCCCACCGGCGGCGCCCACAGCGACCCCGCCGCCGCCGCCGAGCTCCTCGCCCCATCCATCGAACGCGCCGTCCGCGAGCTGCAGAAACTCAAACCCTCGCAACTGTTGGACGAGCGGTACAAGAAGTTCCGGAAGATGGGCGTGTTCGAGAAGTAGAGACTGCTCTCAGAGGGTGCTGCGATGCGAGTAGAATCTGGCTCATGACTGTCGACCAAGTCATCTCATCGGATCCGGATGTGCAAGGTGGAGCGACTGTATTCTCTGGGACCCGAGTGCCACTCAAGAACCTCATCGACTATCTCGAGGCTGGAGATTCGCTCGAAGTGTTCCTCGATGATTTTCCTTCAGTCACGAGAGAGCAAGCTGTAGCTGCGCTTGAACTTGCACAAGAGGCTCTGGTGACGCTTGCTGGTTCTCATTGACGAGTCGCTTCCCAAGCGAATTCGCCGCCAGATGCCGGGATTCCAAGCATTCACCGTCCCGCAACGGGGATGGTCAAAGACAAAAAACGGAGCGCTCCTTCGTCTCGCCGAATCGGCTGGATTCGACGCCTTTCTCACCGCAGATCAGAGCCTCCAGTATCAGCAAAACCTCTCGGCATCCAGGCTGCGGATCATCGTGTTTGCCGCGCCATCGAACCGGCTTGAACACATTGGGCCGCTCCTGCCGCAAGCTATCGACGCTCTGCATGAGATGTCGCCAGGAGAGCTGCGCGTCATCTCTTCCTCGTGAGGTTGGTGATGATCTCCGGGATACTGTACTGCGCCCTACCCACCGTAGATTGTCGTCCCTTCCTGATACCCTCGGTCCCACGTGATTCACGACTATTGGACGCTTGCTGAGGCGCCTCCCGACAATCCGCGGATTCCGATTGCGAATGCGACTTTGCGATCGCTCATGATCCGGCGGGGGGTGGCGGACGAGGAGTCGTTCCGGCGGTTCGTTGCTCCGGCAATCACGGACCTGCACGATCCGTCGGCGATCCACGGGATGGACCACGCGTGCGAGCGGATTGCGCGTGCGGTGCGCGATGGCGAGGGAATCGTGATTTATGGCGATTACGACGTCGATGGTGTGACGTCGATCGTGATGTTGCGATCAGTGCTTCGTTCCCTCGGCGCGGATGTTGGATTCGTCGTGCCGCACCGGTTGGTCGACGGGTACGGGTTGAAGATGGAAGTGCTCGACCGCGTGCTGTCGGAGCGCAACGTGAAGCTCGTGATCACGGTCGACTGCGGGATCACGAGTATCGAGCCGGTGAACCGCGCCATCGAGCGCGGCATCGACGTCATTATCACGGACCACCATCTTCCTCCCGGCACACTCCCCGAGGCGGCGGCGGTGCTCAACCCGAAGCAGCCCGGATGCACGTACCCGTTCAAGGATCTGGCGGGCGTGGGCGTGGCTTTCAAGCTGTGCTGCGAGTTGATTCGTCGCAACGGCAAGAAGATCTCGATCGAGTCGTTGATGAAGATCGCGGCCATCGGCACGGTGGCGGATGTGGCGCCACTCATCGGCGAGAATCGCACCATCACGTCGCTAGGTTTGGCAGGTCTGGCCGATGTGCGCAATCCTGGCCTGCGTGCGCTCCTCAAGCGTCTCGGACTGGGCGGTCGCGGTCTACGCGCGGTGGATGTGGGCTTCAAGATCGGACCGCGCATCAACGCCGCTGGGAGGCTGGCCTCGGCGAACACGGCCATCGATCTTTTCGACGCGCACGATGAAGATGCGGCCTGGGAGATCTGCGGCGAGCTGGACCGAATGAATGTCGAGCGGCAGCAGATCGAGATCCAGGTGCGCGAGGCTGCGGAGGCGCAGATCGAAGGTGGCGAGAGAGTACTGATCCTGGCCGGCGAAGGCTGGCATCGCGGCGTCCTCGGACTCACCGCCGGTCGCATCGCGCAGCGCCATCACCGGCCGGCGCTGGTCATGACCATCGAAGGCGATTTGTGCGTCGGCTCCGGCCGCAGCATCCAGACGGTCGACCTCCACAGCGAGCTCGATGCGGTCCACGATCTATTCACGCACTTTGGCGGTCACGAGTTCGCGTGCGGGTTTTCGTTTGATGCGAAGAACCTCGGCGCGTTACGGCAGCGATTGCACGAGCGTTTCGCGCGTTTCGACGAGAGCGTGTTTCGCCGCGAGGCGCACGTCGACGCAACGCTTACTCTGGCCGAGATCGATCGCGAGTTCATCGCCACCCACGAAATGCTCCAGCCCTTCGGCGCCGGCAACGCGCAGCCACTCTTCGTCGTTCACGACGTGAGTGTGACCGGCACGCGAATGTTCGCCGAGGACTGCTGCGAGCTCACGCTGGAAGACGCGACGGGGCGGGCGGTGGGAGTGCTCTGGCCGAGCGCGAAGGAGTTGCGCGCTGCGCTCAACGGTGCGCCGGTCGATTTGCTCGTGAAAGTGGAGCCGGACAAGTATTCGGTGGCCAGGCTCGAGGTGGTGGATGTGCGGACGGCGAGTTGATCTGTCGCCCGCTAACGCGGGCTCAAACTGTTGTCGCAGTTTCACCCGGCTGAAGCCGGGTGCTAGTCCCTCATGCCGCCTACGGCGGCGGGCGCATTGTCAAAAGTGTTCGTGCGACGGCGATACCGCTGCGCGGCCTGCATTGCTCGCGATTGGTGTTGCCAGCGCCATGCATCGCGCCGCCGTTAGGCGGCTCGAGGTAATAGCACCCGGCTTCCAGCCCGGGTGGAAACGGCGTTCCCTCAATCAAGTCCGCGTAGCGGCCGACAGACGATCACTTCATCTGCAGCGCGGGTTTCACGAAACCGCGATGGCAGGTCGTGCAGTTGACGGTGGCTTCGGCGGTTTCGATGTTTTCCATCTGGACGAGCTTTTCGTTGATGCTTTTCGTGAAGGCGATCATTTCGCGGGCGGCCAGCTTCGGGCGTTTCTCGTCGGCATCCCAACGGCCTTCGACGTGGCAGTGGTCGCACATGACGCCGAGGGATTGGCTGTAGCCCATGTCCATGATCCGGAGGAAGCGGCCGGCGGGGATGTCGCCGAGCAGCTTGACGTTCTTGAAGACCTGGCTGGCTGGCAGTTTCTCCTTGCCGGCGATCTCGACGAGCAGCTTCTTGGCCTCGGGATCGTCATCGGGACTGGCATTGAACGCGAACAGCAGAAGAAAGGCACCGAGCGCGGCAACGGATCGCATGCGGTGAATCCTACGGCGCGGCGGAACGAATCCGGTGGCAAAGATGTTACGTCGCACCAACATGCAGCGCACCGTCCGAGCTCTCCGCATCGCGCTGCCCATCGCGTTCATCGCGTTCATCGCGGTCCTGTACGTCAACTGGGATCGCTCGCGCAGCCCGCAAAAGCGCGCTGCTGCCGAACCGGTCACGTCGACGCAACGCCCCGAGGATGACCCGCAGGCCGAGGCCAGGACCTTTCGCGACGTGCAGACGATCGGCGGACGAGTCGTGTCCGAGATTGTGGCCGAGCGCGTGGTCTCCTTCAAATCGGGCTGGACGACGCTGGAAGGCGTCACGCTCACGCTCTATCGCGACAACGGCCTGACCTACGTCATCGCCTGTCCCTCGGCCGAATTCAACACCGTCACGAAAGAAGCGGAGGCAAAGGGTGGTGTGCGTGTGACCTCGAGCGACGGTATCGAGATCAGGACCGCCGAGATCCGCTACGACGGCGTGCGATTGACGAACGAGATTCCGGTGGAGTTCCGCGTCGATCGCTGGAACGGCAAAGCCGGTGCGCTCGACCTCGACGTGCAAGGCGAGACATTGAGGCTGCGCAAGAGCGTCATCGCCACGATGGCCGCGGCATCCCCGGCGGAAGAGCCGATGACCATTCGTGGTGAGGAGAGTCTGTTCAAGCGCCGCGAGAACACAGTCGAGTTCCAGCAGAAGGTCCGGATGGACCGCGGTGTCGACGCACTCAGCGCTGACTTCATGATCGGCCGCTTCACGCAGGACCGCAAGCAGCTCATCGGCGTCGAAGGAACAGGAAACTGTGTGATCGTCATGGCCGGCAATGCGGCGCCGGGTGAAGACTTCGGCGGACGCAAAGAAATCACGGCCGACGCGTTCAACACGGAAGTCGGTCCCGACGGTCGAATCACCGCCATCAACGCACTGGCCGCCGCCAACATGGCTCATGCGATTCTCGATGGTCCTCCGAAGCGCGACATCGTCGCCCGCGTTTTCCGCGTGGCCTTGGCGAACCGCGCCGTCAGCGAGATCAAGGCCGACTGGCAGGTGGTGATGAAAGAGCTCGGTCCCGAGCCGCGCCAGATCAACTCGGAGCACGTGACCGTGTGGTTCGACGCGGCCACGCGAAAAGCGCGCGCGGCCTATCTCGAAGGCGCGTTCCAGTACAAGGATCCGAAGAACACCGCCTCCGCGTTCCGTGCGAACTACGACATCGCCGGCGACAAGATCATTCTCACCACCGATCCCGGCTGGCAGGCCACGGTGGTCGCCGACGGACAGACCATCAAGGCGAAGCAGATCGAATTCTCGCCAAAGGCTGGCACGGCGCGCGCGTCCGGCGCGGTGATCGCGCAGCTCGTGTCGAAAGGAAAAGGCGCCGGTGGTCCGTCCGCGGACGTCACGAACCTCTTTCCCGCCGGCAAGCCGGTCTTCGTCAACGCCGACGAGTTGGTGATGCGTCAGGCGCAGAAGGTCGCGCAGTTCAACGGGAATGTGAAGGCGTGGCAGGACAGCAATACGATCCTGGCCAACGAGATGCTGGTGCAGGGCAACGGCGACTCCGTGACCGCGAAAGGGAACGTTCGCACGCTCCTCTACAACACCACCAGCGAAGGAAAAACAGCCGCGGCCGAAGCGAGAAAATCGCCCGTTCGCTCAACGAGCGATCAACTGGTGGCGCGCAGAAACGAACGGCGCATCGAGCTCGCGGGCAAGGTCACGCTCATCGACGAGACACGAACGCTGAAATCCGACACCGCCACGATCCTGCTCGACGCGAATCGCAAGATCCAGCGGATGGAAGCGGAGACGAACGTCAGCGTCGTCGAAGCCGCCACGGGACGCAAAGGCAACGGCAATAAAGTCGTCTACCAGGTCGACAAGAAGCTGATCTACCTCTACGGCAAACCTGCCACGATCAGCGACCCGCGCGGCGAATACTCCGGCGAGCAGATCGTCTTCGATCTCGCCCGCGATCGCGTGAACGCCACCAGCGCCGACGGCGAGACGAAGGGGACGTACAAGCATTCGGGCGGGGGGTAGTCTCAGAGTCTCAGAGTCGCAGAGTCTCAGAGGTGGTGTTGGCCGCGCTCTCTGCGACTCTGAGACTCTGCGACTCTGAGACTCTCGGAGACTCCCTCCCGCATTTGATACTCTCCCGCCGAATGGCTGACGCCACCGTCAAGGCCGAGCCGCTCTGTCTCACGGCGGAGCATCTCGTCAAGGTCTACAAGGCTCGCAAGGTCGTGCGCGACGTGTCGGTGGAGATCCGGCAGGGCGAGATCGTGGGTCTGCTCGGTCCGAACGGTGCGGGGAAGACGACCACGTTCTACATGATCGTCGGTCTGGTCCGGCCCGATGGCGGGCGCGTTCTTCTCGGTGGCGACGACATCACGGAACTGCCGATGTATCTGCGGGCAAAACGCGGAATCAGTTATCTGCCGCAGGAAGCGTCGGTCTTTCGGAAGCTCACGGTCGAAGAGAATCTGTTGGCGGTCTTCGAAACAATGAATCTGCCGCGCGCCGAGCGTCAGCGGCGTACCGATGACCTGCTCGAGGAGTTCGGCGTCACGCACATCGCGCGCAACCGTGCCTATTCGTTATCGGGAGGGGAGAGACGGCGCGTGGAGATCGCCAGAAGCCTGGCCATCAACCCGGCATTCATTTTGCTGGATGAGCCGTTTGCAGGAATCGATCCAATTGCCGTATTCGAAATCCAACGTATCGTTTCGCAACTGCGTGCCCGCGGGATCGGAATCCTCATCACGGATCACAACGTGCGGGAAACACTGAAGATCACAGACCGGGCCTACATCATCAAAGAAGGCGAGATCTTCCGGCAGGGAGCTCCGGAGAGTCTCTCTTCCGACGCCGAGGTCCGGCGCATCTACCTGGGCGAGGCATTCAATCTAAACTGAGCGAGGACGTAGCCAGAAGTACCACTCCTGACCATGGCACTTGAACAGAAGCTTCACCTCAAACTCAGCCAGAAGCTGATCATGACGCCTTCGCTGCAGCAGGCGATCAAGCTGCTGCAGCTCTCGAAGCTCGAGCTTCAGGAAGTTCTCAACCAGGAGCTCCTCGAGAACCCGCTCCTCGACGAATCCGCCGAGGAAGCGAAGACCGAGGAAACGCAGGCCGAAGAGACCAAGGCAGAGAACGAATCGGAAGAAGCGAAGAAAACCGAGACGAAGGAAGAAGAGAAGGAGAAAGACTCCTTCGATGAGATCGACTACGACGCCTACTTCCAGGACTACATCGAGTACGGCTACAACCCGCGCGGGATGGGGGAGGAGCATGAAGAGTTCCCCATCGAGAACACGCTCACGCGGCCGCCCAACCTCGCCGACCACCTGACCTGGCAGCTCTCGATGTCGGACGCGTCACCGCGCACCAAAGAGATCGCCCAGTTCATCATCGGCAACATCGACGAGGACGGTTATCTCCGCGCCAATCACGAAGAGATCATGGCCTCGGGCGGATACGAATCCGAGGACGTGGAGACCGCCATCCGGGCCGTGCAATCGCTCGATCCCATCGGCGCCGGCGCGCGCGATCTGCGCGAGTGCCTGCTGCTCCAGTTGGCCTTCCTCGAAGTCGACGCACCCCTCGTGGAGATCATCGTCCGCGATCACTGGGAAGAGTTCATGCAGCGGAAGTTCGTTTCGCTGGCCAAGACCCTCAGCATCGATCTGAAATCGCTCGAGGGAATTGTCGAGATCATCAAGCACCTTGATCCCAAGCCCGGGAGGAAATACTCCAATGAGCGAGCGATCTATGTCGAGCCCGACGTCTACATCCAGAAAGTGGGCGACGAATATGTGATCGTCCTCAACGAAGACGGCATGCCCAAGCTGCGCATCAATAGCGGCTACCGGAGCATGCTCAATTCGATGGACTCGAAGCAGGACGGCGAGACGGTCAACTACATCAAGGACAAAATCCGCTCCGCGGTCTGGCTCATCAAATCGCTCGACCAGCGCCAGCGCACGATCTACAAAGTGGCCGAGTCGATCGTCAAGCACCAGCGCGAGTTCCTGGAAAAAGGCATCGACTTCCTCCGCCCGCTCGTCCTCCGCGACGTGGCCGACGACATCCAGATGCACGAGTCGACCGTATCGCGCGTCGTGTCGAACAAGTACATGCACACGCCGCGCGGCCTCTTCCTGATGAAGTACTTCTTCCACAGTGGCATCGACTCCGATACGGGCGAGGACATCTCCTCGCTCACAGTGAAGAAGAAGATCCAGAGCTTCATCGACAACGAAGACCCGCGCAAACCCCTCAGCGACTCCAAGATCATGAAGATCCTGAACGACGAGGGCATCAACATCGCCCGCCGTACCGTGGCGAAGTATCGCGACGAGCTGAACATCCCCTCGTCGACCGACCGCAAGCAAATCTTCTAGTTCGAGGTGTGTTGACTATGGCAACCGAGATTTCGGGACGCAGCTACGACATCCCCGCTGACATCCGCAACCTGGTGGAAACGAAACTGGCCAAGATCCAGGAGCGTCTGTTCGTCGACGTCATCGACGTGCGCGTCGTCCTGCAGGTCGAGAAGTTCCGCAACATCTGCGAGATCCTCATCAACGGCAAAGAACACTCCGTGAAGACCGTGCAGGAGTCGGACGTGTCCATGCAGGACGCCGTCAACTCGGCCATCGATCACCTGAAGCGCCAGGCCCAGAAGAATCGCAAAAAGATCCGCGACCATCACCGCAAGGAAGGCAACGGCCGCAAGGTCACGGAGTGGGCCGTGCAGGTGCTCGAGCCGGCGCAGTTGCGCGAAGACACCGAAGCCCGCCTCCCGCGCATCGTCAAGACGAACAACATCGTGATCCGTCCGATGTCGATCGAAGAGGCCGCGCTGCGGCTCGACGATTCGAAGAACGAGTTCATCGTCTTCCGCGACATCGATCGCGACAAAGTGTCGGTGATCTACAAGCGACAGGACGGAAACCTGGGGCTGATCTCGCCGGAGTTCTAGAGGGCTCTGATTGCGGATACCATAGCCGGATGACCGACGAGGACTACATCGAAACTACGGTGCAGTCGCTCTGTTCGGGCGATCTGGACGATCTGCAGCTCAAGCTCGTCACGGGCGACGACGGTCTGGGACGCATCATTTGCCGGCCGCGCGTGCAGAAGCCGGGTCTGGCCTTTGCCGGTTACTACGAATACATCAAGCCATGGCGCGTGCAGATCATCGGCGCGTCGGAGACGATGTATCTGCAGAGTCTTCCGCCGCGCCTGCGCGAGAAGCGTATCCGCGATGTAGCCGGCCTCGACATCTCCGCGTTCATCGTCACCAAAGGCATCGCGCCGCTCGAGGAGCTCCGGACGGAATGCGAGAAGCGGGGAGTGCCGCTTTTCTCGACGCCGGCCATGTCGTCGACCAGCATCACGCGTACGACGTACTTCCTCGAGGAGACGATGGCGCCGCGTCTGACGATGCATTCGGGTCTGCTCGACGTTTACGGCATCGGCGTGCTGCTCCTCGGCGATAGCGGCATTGGCAAGAGCGAGTGCGCGCTCGATCTCATCCACAGCGGTCACCGCCTCATCGCCGATGACCTGGTGGTCGTGAAGCGCCATCCCAACGACGTGCTGCTCGGTTACTCGAACGATCTGCTGCGGCATCACATGGAGCTGCGCGGCATCGGCATCGTGGACATCAAAGATCTTTTCGGCGTGGCTTCCACGCGCGACGTGAAGCCGATCGATCTCGTGGTCCGCCTCGAGAAGTGGGTCGAAGGAGCCGAATACGACCGCCTCGGCATCAGCGGCGAGACCTACGAGCTTCTCGGCGTGAAGAAACCGTACGTGCGCCTCCCGGTCTCGGCAGGACGCAACCTGGCCCTGCTCGTCGAGATCGCCGCGCGCAATCACCTCATGAAGCTCCAAGGCTACGATTCCGCGCGCGAGTTCACCCGCCGCCTCGACGAACAGATCGCCCGCCAGGGCGCCGTCAGCGACACATTGCCCTCGACGAACCGCGAGGAAATGACCAGCTCCGAGCTTCGCAGCGTCACCTCGCGCACCCGCTTCGCCCACGACGTCATCGACCGCACACGAAGACAGCGGTAACGAGTTCTCCGCGAGAGCGACCCCTCATCCGCCTTCGGCACCTTCTCCCCTCGCAGAGGGGAGAAGGCTACCCAATTCAGCACTGCGCAAGATTGAGGGGAGAAGACAACTCACAATTCAGCACTGCGCAGATTCAGGGGAGAGGCTACCCAATTCAGCACTGCTCGAAATTCGAGTAGCCTTCTCCCCATCGCAGCTTCACCGCGATGGGGAGAAGGTGCCGAAGGCGGATGAGGGGCGCTCTCGCGACCCATGTCATTTGCTTGTTAGACTCTCCACGCATGCCAGTCCCCGAACATCTCGTTGTGATCACAGGTCTGTCCGGTTCCGGCAAGAGCTATGTGCAGTCGACGCTCGAGGATCTTGGGTTTTACTGCACGGATAATCTGCCGATCGAGTTGATCGAGCCGTATCTGCACGAGGTCACGTCGCATGAGAAGGCCAATCGCATCGGCATCGTGGTGGACGTGCGGACGCACGACTTCGCGACGATCTTTCCGGCGTTCTATCGCGAGCGTTTGCGGAAGCTCGTGCCGAACACGGTGCTGATCTTTCTCGATGCGACGGACGAAGTCATCGCTCGGCGTTACTCCGAGACGCGGAGGCCGCATCCGCTGGCCAAGGACAGTCCGCTCATCGAGGCGATCCAGGCCGAGCGCGATGCGCTGACGGAAGTGAAGTCGCTCGCCAACATGGTGCTCGACACCTCGCAGTTCTCGGTCCACGAGCTCAAAGCCGAGGTCATGAGGCGCTTCAAGATCGCCGGCCAGGAGCCGTCGATGCTCGTCACGCTCATCACGTTCGGGTTCAAGTACAGCTTGCCATACAACCTCGACCTGCTGTTCGACGTCCGGTTCCTCCCGAATCCGCACTTCGTTGAAGCGTTGCGGCCGAAGACGGGGCTCGATCCCGAAGTCATCGAATACCTGCGCAATCAGGAAGGCTACGAGGAGTTCTACCGCAAGCTGCTCGACTTCGTGACTTACGTCCTGCCGGGGTACCGGAAGGAAATGAAGAGCTACCTCACCATCGGCATCGGCTGCACGGGCGGCAAACACCGCTCCGTGGCCATCGGCCAGCGCCTGAGCGACGATCTGGCCGCGGCCGGGTACGCCATCGAGACGGTCCATCGGGACTGCCGACGTTAGTAGGCAGTTCGCAGTAGGCAGTAGGCAGGAGCTTGAAACCGGGGCCTACCGTGCTTCTTCCGCTGCCTACTGCCCACTGCAAACTGCCTACTGCCGTATCATGCGCAGCCGAGGGGGAAGCCGGTGATTGGGGCATTGATCGTGACACATGGAAATCTGGCCTTCGAGCTGCTCAACGCGGCGCGCCAGATCGAAGCGGACGTAACGGGGATCGTGGCCGTTCCACTCGATTGGAACGATTCCGTCGATCAGGCGCGCGACAAGATCGCCGGAGGTTTGGAGGAGATCGGGGACTACCCGGTCATCATCTTCACCGACATGTTCGGCGGCACGCCGAGCAACATCAGCCTCTCTTTTCTCGAACCGGGCCGCATCGAGATCGTCACCGGCGTCAACCTGCCGATGATCGTCAAGTTCGCCATGGTGAAGCAGGAAGCGAAGGACGTTTCCACCCTGGCGCACGTCATCAGCGAAAAAGGCTCGAAAGCGATCCGCGTCTGCTCCGATCTGCTCACGGCAGAAAAGCGCGCCGGAGCCACGGCGTGAGAGAGAGCAGCACGTCATGATCGAGCGGACCATCGAGATCAAGAACAAGCTCGGCTTGCATGCGCGCGCGGCGGCGAAGTTCGTTCACGCTGCGGCGCGGTACAAGGCGGACGTCAAGGTTCGCAAAGGCGACGAAGAGGTGGACGGGAAGTCGATCCTCGGCATTCTCCTGCTCGCCGCGGGCCGCGGCTCGACCATCCTCGTCAAGGCGGACGGCCCCGATGAGCGCGAGGCGCTCGACGGCATCGAGAAGCTCATCGACGATAAATTCGACGAAGTAGAATGAGCTGATGGCGCCGGCTCAAACGCGCAGCGATATTCGCACTTACAAAGGCGTCGGCGTCTCTCCGGGGATCGCCATCGGCCGCGCCGTGATCGTGGAAAAGCGCGTCGCGCAGGTCTACCGCATCCCCATCCGCGAAGCGGACGTCGAAGCCGAGGTGCGCCGCTTCAACGAATCGCTCGACAAGACGCGCGAAGAGCTGCTCGATCTCAAGCAGAAAGTCAGCCGCTCGATGGGCGAGGAGTACGCGCAGATCTTCGAGGCCCACGCCATGATCGTCAGCGATGCCTCGTTCGCCGACAAGGTGTGCCAGAAGATCGAAGAGGAACAGGTCAACGCCGAATGGGCGCTGGCCGAAGTGCAGGAAGAGCTGCAGGCCCGCTTCGCCAGTTTCGAAGATGACTACCTGCGCGAGCGCGTGGCCGACATCAAAGACGTCGCCGAGCGGGTGCTCGTGAATTTGCAGGGCATCGCTCACCACGAGCTGTCCGAGATCGATCACGACGTCATCATCATCGCGGACGATCTCACGCCCTCCGACACGATCCATTTCAATCGCCGGCCGGTGGTCGGCTTCGTTACCGAAGTAGGCGGCCGGACGTCGCACACGTCGATCATCGCCAAGTCGCTGTTCATGCCCGCCGTCATCGGCGTGCCGCGACTGACCAAGATCGTCGACAACGACGAACTGGTCATCGTCGACGGCTACGAGGGGACGGTGGTCGTCAATCCGACGCCGCCGATGGTGCAGGAGTACCTCAGTCGCGTTTCCCGTCACGAGGAAGCGGAGCTGAAGCTTCTCGAGAATCGTGATCTGCCGGCCATCACCAAGGACCACCACAAGATTTCGCTGCAGGCGAACATCGAGCTGGTGGAAGAGCTGGACGACGCGTTCAAGGTCGGTGCGGAAGGCATCGGCCTCTATCGCAGCGAATTTCTCTACATCGCCACCAGCCCCGATCTGCCCACCGAGGACGAGCACTTCAACATCTACCGCAAGCTCGCCGAGGCCACGGCTCCGAACTGGTGCATCATCCGGACGTTCGACCTGGGCGGGAAAAAGCTGGCCCGCCAGATCATGGGCTCGACCGAAGACAACCCCGTCCTCGGCCTGCGCGCGCTGCGTCTCTGCATGCAGCACCGCGACATGTTCAAGACGCAGTTGCGCGCGTTGCTGCGCGCCTCCGCGCACGGGAAGATCAAGATCATGTTCCCGCTCGTCTCCGGCGTGCAGGAACTGCGGCAGGTGAAGACGCTCGTGCGCGAGATCCGGATCGAGCTCGACGCGGAAAACATTCCGTACAACCGCGAGCTCCAGATCGGGATCATGATCGAAGTACCGTCCGCCGCGGTCATTGCCGACCTGCTGGCCACGGAAGCGGATTTCTTTGCCATCGGTACGAACGATCTCATTCAGTACTCGCTGGCCATCGATCGCAGCAACGAAAAGGTCAGCTATCTCTACGAGCCGCTGCACCCGGCCATCCTGCGCCTCGTGAAAGGCGTGATCGACGCCGGCAAACGCGCCGGGATCCCCGTGGAGATGTGCGGGGAGATGGCCGCCGACCCGATTTATGCGATCGTCTTACTCGGCCTCGGCCTGGAGATCTTCTCCATGAACCCGTCGTCGATTCCGGTGATCAAGAACGTGATCCGGTCGGTGCGCTACAAAGACTGCCGGCGCATTGCCGAGCTGGCGCTGAACAAGAAGACCGCACAGGAGATCGAGGAGTTCGTCATCGAGAGCGTGGCCATGCGCTTCCCTGAGGGACTCGTGAGTCAGAGCTCTGCGTAGGCAAAAATATGACCGACAACGAACGCATGTTCAAATACCGCCCCATCACGCACGTCCCGAAACCCTGGGGCTACGAGTTGATCTTTGCTCAGACCGAGCGCTACGTCGGAAAGATCCTGCACATCAACAAGGGCGAATCGCTCAGCCTCCAGTACCACGAAATGAAAGAGGAAACGCTCTACGTTGTCGAGGGCGAACTGACGCTGACGATCGAATACGAAGGCGATCGCCGCGAGATTCCGTTGCGTAAAGGCGAGGCCTTCCACATTCCTCCGCGCTTGATCCATCGGATGTTCGCGGTCGCCGACACCGATGTCGCGGAAGTCTCGACGCCCGAGTTGCACGATGTGGTTCGACTGGAAGATCGATACGGCCGCGTATGAAGCGCCTCCTGCTCGCTGTACTGCTGATCACCGCAACCGCGGTGATCGCTGACGATCTCGTCGACGCGGCCAAAGCCGCCAAGGCCAAACGAAAGAAGAGCACCACGAAGGTCATCACCAACGCCGATGTGAAGAAAGCGAAGGCCGCCCTCGCCGAGACCAAACCGGCCGAGGTCGCGGTCCCGACCGGGCCTGGCGAATCGTCGCTCGAGAAGCAGGCCCGCGAGCGCCTCGAGCGCACGGCCGCCGATGTTCGATTGGCGGCCGCGGAAAAAACGCTGGCGGCGTTCGAGAAAGAACTGGCCCAGCTCGAACAGAAATACTACGAAGAGAACGATCTCGACCGCCGCGATACGGAGCTCGTCCGCCGCTTCAACGACGTCAAAGCGAAACGCGACGCGGCGATGAAAGAGCTGGAGGCGTTGAAGCCTCCGGCGCCAGAAATCACTACATCGGCAGAAACCGCCCCTCCGTCATCCGGAGCGGGCGAATGGCGAGAGCGCCACAGGTGAGGTTGATGACAACGCTTGCGTTCTGCCACAAGGGCGACCCCTCATCCGCCTTCGGCACCTTCTCCCCTCTGCGGAGGGGAGAAGGCTACCCAATTCGGACTGCGCGAGATTCAAGTAGCCTTCTCCCCTCCACGAGGGGAGAAGGTGCCGAAGGCGGATGAGGGGAGTGCTCTCGCGATGCATGTCATTAGAAGAAGCGGAAGAAGCCAGAACTGATCTCAATGCCCAAAACCTACTTCATCGAAACCTGGGGCTGCCAGATGAACGAGCTCGACACGCAACGCTTGTCGGGCCAGTTGATGCTGCGCGGCTACAAGCGTGTCGAGGACGAGACGCAGGCGGATCTGATCCTGCTCAACACCTGCTCGATCCGCGACAAGTCGGAACAAAAGGTCTATTCGCACCTCGGCCGGCTGCGCGATCTGAAACGTAGCCAGCTCGAGAATGACCGCGAGCTGAAGATCGGCGTTTGTGGCTGCGTGGCGCAACAGGAAGGCGAGCAGCTTCTCGCGCGCGCACCGTGGGTCGACTTCGTGATGGGACCGGGCAACGTCGGCCATCTCGACGATGTGCTCGATCACGGCAAACGAATCGCGCTGGAGTTTCACGAGGATCGCCACTACGACTACATCAACATCGACCGCACCTCGCCGACCAAGGCCTGGGTGACGATCATCGAGGGCTGCAACAAGAACTGCACGTTCTGCATCGTGCCGACGACACGCGGCCGCGAGGTTTCGCGTCCGTTCGAGGAACTGCTGGCCGAGGTGCGCGCTGCGGTCGACAGCGGCCGCTCCGAGATCGAGCTCCTCGGGCAGACCGTCAATGCTTACCGCTGCCCGCAGAGTGGTCGCGATTTCGGCGCATTGCTCGCCGCGGTGGCGCAGATTCCGGGCGTGGCGCGGCTGCGTTTCATGACCTCGCATCCGGCCGAAGTGAGCGACTCCATGATCGCGGCCATGCGCGACCACGAGAACATCTCTCGCTTTCTGCACCTGCCGGTGCAGTCGGGCTCGTCGCGCGTGCTGCGCCGGATGAAGCGGCTCTACACGCGCGAAAAATATCTCGAGACCATCGCGCGCATCCGCGACGCGGTCCCCGAGGTGCATTTCTCGACGGACCTCATCGTCGGATTCCCCGGCGAATCCGAAGAAGACTTTCAGGAAACGCTCAGCCTCATGGAGGAAGTGCGGTACGGCTCGCTGTTCGCGTTCAAGTACTCGCCGCGTCCAGGAACGCCGTCGCTGAAGCTCGCGACTCCGGTGGATGACGCAACAGCCTCGGAACGACTGCAGCGTTTGTTCGATCTGCACGAGCAGCACAAGCGCGAACGTCTGGAGTCGTATCGCGGGCGCGTGATGCCTGTGCTGGTGGAAGGGCCGAGCCGTCACGACGCGGCCATGCTGTCCGGACGGACCGACGATTACTGGGTCGTGAATTTTCACGGCGACCCCTCCACGCCGCCGGGGAGTATCCTTGCGGTGCGCATCGATTCTGCACAGCACCACACGTTGCGCGGGGAGGCCCTCGCATGAACAGGCTGAACGAGCTCGTACCGATGTCGATCAAAGGGTTGATGCTCGACCCGATGTCGAGCTCGCCGATCGTCGTCCTCAAGGACGATGACGAGAAACTGTTCCTGCCGATCTGGGTGGGGATCTTCGAGGCCAACGCCATCGCCCTACAGCTCGAGAACATCACCACCCCACGCCCGATGACGCACGACCTGCTCCGCAACATGATCGCGGAGCTCAACGCCAGCGTGACCCGCATCGTCATCAACGACCTCAAAGACGCCACCTTCTTCGCCCAGATCCGCTTGCTCATCCGCAGCGCCGCCGGCGACAAGATCATGGAGATCGACGCCCGCCCCAGCGATGCCATCGCCCTCGCTCTCCGTACCGAAGCCCCGATCTACGTCGCCCAGTCCGTCCTCGACCAGGCCCAGACCATTACGTCGGAAGGGGAGGACTCGGAAGAAAAAACCAAGGCCTGGTTCGACAACCTCTCGCCGGAAGATCTGGGCAAGTACAAGATGTAATTGGAAGCGCTTCCCGAGTAGAATCCCCGCAGCCTCAATGATCATCACCGTCGCCAACCAAAAAGGTGGTGTGGGCAAGACCACCACCACGATCAATCTCGCTGCCGCGGTCGCCAACAAGGGCCACAAGACACTCCTCATCGACCTCGATCCGCAGGCCAACTCGACGATGAGCTACGTCGATTCGCGCTCGATCACGAAGTCGATGTACGACGTCCTCGTGAGCGAAGAGCTCGAGTTTCCGGACATCATCGTGCCGACGCCGGTCCCGAATCTGTTCGTGGCGCCCTCGAAGATCGCCCTGGCCAAGCTCGAGTCGAAGCTCATCGGCGACCTGGACGGTCCGTTCCGGCTCAAAGACCGGATGAAGGATGCCGCCACTGACTACGACTACATCTTCATCGACACGCCGCCCACGCTCGGGATGATCACGGTCAACGCACTCGTGGCCTCGACGCACGTGCTCGTGCCGATTCAGTCGTCGTACTTCGCACTGGAAGGCACGGACGATCTGCTGGAGACCATCGAGAAGATCAAGGCCCGGCCCAATCCGAACCTGCAGCTTCTCGGTGTGGTCATCACCATGCATGACCGCCGGACGACATTGTCCAAGGACATCCACGAACAGATCGGCCACGTGTTCGGCGACCGCGTGTTCAATACCGTCATCACGAAGTCGATCCGACTCGAGGAGAGCCCGGCCTACAAGGAATCGATCTTCACGTTCGCGCCGCGCTCGAGCGGGGCGATGGAGTACTACAGTTTGTCGGAGGAGCTGCTTGCGCGGGTTTGATCGAAACACGGAACGAGCTCATGGCCATGGGTAAACGCGGTCTTCCCGAACGCTCCGTCATGCGCCACGACTCGCATTACGTCGAGGAGCTGACCAAGCGGTCCGGCCGGCACATCGGAACGATGCTGCCGCTCGAGTTCATCGAGCCGAACGCCGAACAGCCGCGCACGCAGCTCGGCAACATTGAGGAGCTGGCGGCCAGCGTGCGCGAGAAGGGCGTGCTCGAGCCGATTCTCGTGCGCGTCGTCGGTCCGAACCGTTACCAGATCATCGCCGGCGAGCGCCGCTATCGCGCCGCTTCGCTGGCGGGTCTCGACGAGATTCCGGCCATCGAGCTCGACGTCGACGAGAAGGAACAGCTCGAGATCGCGCTCATCGAGAACATCCAGCGCAAGGACCTGACCGCGTTCGAAGAAGCGGAAGGGCTGGCCGTCCTGCAGCAGAAGTTCGGCTACACGCACGAGAAGATCTCGCAGGTCATCGGCAAGTCGCGCACGACCGTCACCGAGACGCTGCTCATCAACGACATCCCGGACCGCATCCGGCTCATGTGCCGCGAGGCCGGCATCTCGAACAAGAGCGTGCTCGTGCAGGTGGCGCGTGCGAATTCTGAAGAAGCGATGGAGCAGGTCGTCCGCGCATTCGCGGCAGGGGAGTTGTCGCGCGAGGATCTCCGCAAGAAAACAGCAACCAGGCCGGAGCCGAAGAAGGCCGGCCGTCCCAAGAACTTCACGTATGCGTTGAAGGACAAGTCGCTGCCGTTTACGCTGAATCTGGCGTTCCGGAAGCCGAACGTGGAAAAGACGGAAGTGATCGAAGCGGTGCGCGAGCTGCTCAAGCGGCTGGAGTCGGAGGAATGATGGCAGCTCCCAAGGTTCTCGTGATCGACGATGACGAGAAGCTCCTCGGCGCGGTTCGCCGCTTGCTGACTTCCGCCGGCATGGAGGTCGTCATCTCCAGTTCATCGCTGCACCTGCCCAAGCTCGTGCAGCGCGAGAAACCCGACCTCATCCTGCTCGACATCGAGATGCCCACGCTCAGCGGCGAGCACGTCCTCGACTTCACGAAACTCTTCGATTTCCTGGCCGCCACGCCGATCGTCCTGCACTCCGCCAAGAGCGAGGAAGAACTCCAGAGCCTCGTGGCCCGGTCTCACGCGATTGGGTACATCAAGAAGACGGGCAACCCCATGAGTCTCGTCGCGCAGGTGAAGGCGTTCTTGACATCTCGCGGGGCAGGCGCTTAATCTCTCGCCCTCCATGCATCTTCGCCCCACAGCAGCACCTTCCTCGGGCCGAATGATGATGCGTTGCCCGGGCGCGAGCGCGTAGTTTTTCTACGAGCGTTCTGCTGACCCGGGTCCTCCGCGACCTTCTCCAAACAATTCGCGTAACGCACCGAACCTTCGGTTCGAGGAGGAATCATGGCTTATCGATTCGACACCCTTGCCATTCATGCCGGTCAGGCGGACGACCCGGCCACCGGCGCAGTGACCACACCGATTTTTCAGACGTCAACCTTCCGGCAGACGGAGCCGGGCGTCAACAACGGATTCTGCTACGCGCGCACCGGTCATCCGACACGCTCGGCGCTCGAAGAGAACCTGGCCGCGCTCGAAGGCGCGCGTCACGGACTGGCGTTCGCCAGCGGCATGGCCGCCATCCACGCCGTGCTGTCGCTGCTGCGGCAAGGCGACCACGTCGTGACCACGCAGGATCTGTACGGCGGCGCGTGGCGCATCTTCACCAAAGTCTTCGCGCGCTTCGGCGTCGATTTCACCTTCGTCGACACGACCGAGCCGGCGAACATCGAAGCCGCGATCCGGCCGGAAACGAAACTGCTTTGGCTGGAGACGCCGTCCAATCCGTTGCTGCACGTCACCGACATCGCACGCTGCTCGGCCATCGCGCGGCGGAGAGGGATCATCACCGTCGTCGACAACACCTTCGCCACGCCGGTCCTTCAGCAGCCGCTCACGCTCGGCTCAGATGTGGTCGTTCACTCCACGACGAAGTACATCAACGGCCACAGCGACGTCATCGGCGGGGCAGTGCTGACCAGCGATCAGGGCATCTACGATGAGCTCAAGTTCCTGCAGAACGCCATCGGAGCCGTGCCGGGCCCGCAGGATTGCTTCCTGATCCTCCGCGGGGTGAAGACGCTCGGGCTGCGGATGGAGCGGCACTGTTCCAACGCCGAGCTCATCGCGCAATCCCTCAACGCCAACGACCGCGTGCGGCGCGTCTACTACCCAGGCTTCATCGGCCAGCCGGACCACGCCGTGGCCGCGCGGCAGATGACGCGCTTCGGCGCGATCGTTTCGTTCGATCTCGACGCCACGCTCGAAGAGACGCGCGCCTTCACACGGCGCCTGAATCTCTGGACGCTGGCTGAAAGCCTCGGCGGCGTGAAGAGCCTGTTCTGCCATCCCGCCACGATGACCCACGCATCCGTCGAGCCCGACGTGCGGCAAAAGGTCGGCATCGGGGACGGCCTCATTCGGCTCTCCGCCGGGCTGGAGGATGTGCGGGATCTGATCGAGGATCTCGATCAGGCGCTGGCGAGAACGCGAGTCACGGAGCGGGAGGAAGCCGTGGCGTAGGCGGGTGGACCTGTGGACTTGGTGGACGGTGGACTGAGTGGACTTGTGGACGTAGTGGACAAACCCGACGAAGGTCCACGACGTCCACAGTCCACCAAGTCCACTTCGTCCACACAGTCCACACGGGTCCACCGTTCACACGATTTAACATAATCCATCTTACGGGACTCTGTGGAAACACCATTCCGCCCTCGGATGGCGCGCTTCCCGCGTCATAATCCGCGCCCGGATGAAGATCTTCTCCCGCTACGTCTTCAAGGAAATGATCGGGCCGACGCTGCTCGGCTTCATCTTCTACACGTCCATCATCCTGATGCGCCAGTTGTTCGATCTGGCGGGCCTCATCATCAAGCGCTCGCTTTCGGGCGCCGTCGTCGGCAAGCTGCTCGTCTACATCCTCCCGAACATCGTCGTGCTGACGCTGCCGATGTCGCTGCTGTTCGGAATCCTCATCGCCGTCGGCCGGCTTTCCTCCGATTCCGAAATCGTGGCCATGCGCGCGCTCGGTATCTCCACGCGCACCATCTACCGTCCCGTGTTTCTCTTCAGCTTCTTCATGGCGGTGCTGAACTTCTACCTGATCAACTCCGTCATGCCGGACAGCAACCGCCAGTTCGTGGCGCTGCAGGCAGAGCTCACGACGTCGGCCGCGGAGAATGTCGTGAAGCCGCAGGTCTTCCACACGGGCTACGCGAACCTGATGATCTACGTCGACGACGTCGACTCTCAGACCGGCCAGTGGAAAGGTGTCTTCGTCGCCGACAGCCGCACCGATGAGTCGGCGGATCCGTCCTCGCCGCAGGAGATGTCGGCGAATCTCACCGCGCCACAGGACGAAGAAGACTTAGCCGCGCTGTCGCAGCAAGGCGTCGGGCAGCGAATCATCCTGGCCAAGAGCGGCAATCTCGCGGTCGTCGGCAAATCCAGGGACATCTGGATGAACCTCACCGCGGCCGAAACCCACGTCTGGAATGCGCGTCGAGCCGATCGTTATGACCACACGGGCAACGAGTCGCAGCGCATCCGGCTGCCGTCCGTCGGGAACTCGTTCGACGTCAGTACCCTCGGGCGCTCGCTCCGCGAAATGGACCTGCGGCAGCTCCTCGAGCAACAGCGCAAATTCTCCCAAGGCACCGGTCCGAGCAATCGCGTGGCGCGCAACATGGCGCGCGTGGAGATCCACAAGAAATTCGCCATCCCGTTTGCCTGCATCGCCTTCGGCGTGATCGGACTGCCGCTCGGCATCACCAATCGCCGCGGCGGGAAAAGCTCGGGATTCACTTTAAGTATCGGCATCATCCTCTTCTATTACCTGATGCTCATCAACGGCGAGCAACTGGCCACCAACGGCAAGATCCCCGCGGCCCTCGGCATCTGGGGCGCGAATTTCATCCTGCTCATGGCCGGCATCTTTCTGATGAGCCGCGCCAATCGCGATTTCGCCGCCCGTTCCGGCCAGGGACTATTCGCGCGGATGGCCGTCGCAGTCCGTCGTCGCCTGGCTCGCCGTTCCGCTCGCCCCGTCGAGGTGGCGGCAGAAGACGATCCGTCCGTGCTCAACCAGCTCGACATCACCTTTCCGAACATCATCGATCGTTACGTCCTGCGCGAGTTTCTCAAGGTACTCGCAATGGTGCTGCTTTCGGTGGCCATCCTCTCGATGGTCATCGACTTCTCTGACAAGGCGAAAGACGCGCGTGAGCACGGCGTGGCGGCGTCGGTTCTGCTGACCTACTACCGCTTCTACGTCTTCACCGTTCTCAACTGGACGCTTCCGATCTCGATCCTGGTCTCGACGCTCGTGACGTTCGCGCTGCTGTCGAAGAACAACGAAGTCACCGCCATCAAATCGAGCGGCGTCTCGCTCTACCGCCTCAGCCTGCCCGTTCTTGCGGTGGCGGCGGTCGTGAGCCTGCTTTCGTACCTGAATCTCGATTTCGTTCTGCCGTACTCCTCGCAGCGGTTGGAAGCGGTCAAACGAACCATCGACGGCAAGGCTCCGCTCAGTGCCGCCGAACAGCAGCGGCTCTGGTATCACGGCAAGGGACGCTACCTCATCAACTTCCTCAACTACGACCGCGACGCCAAACGCCTGACGCAAGTGCAGGTCTTCGAGCTGCATCCGACCGAGTTCAAGATGGCGCGGCGCATCTACGCAAAGCGCGCCACCTGGAACGGCAAAGGATGGGCGTTCGAAGACGGCTGGATGCGATCGTTCCCCGACAAGGCCGCGTCGACGTTCACCACCTTCACGGAGCCGATGGTGCTGCACTACGCGGAGACCCCCGAGGACTTTGCGCTGGAGGTCCGGCTGCCGGACCAGATGACCTACGCCCAACTGCACCGATATCTGGTCACCTTGAAAGAGTCCGGATACGCTGCCGACGCGCTCTCGGTGAAGCTCTACGAGAAAACGTCCTGGCCGGCGTTGAGCCTGATCATGGCCCTCATCGCCCTGCCGTTCGCCTTCCGGATGGGCAAGCGCGGCGCCCTCTACGGAATCGCCATCGCCCTCGTCCTCGGCATCGTCTACTGGATCGTCTTCGCCCTCTTCGTCAAATTCGGCGAAGTCGGCAACCTCCCGCCGCTGCTTGCAGCGTGGGCCGCAAATATTCTGTTTGGATTAGCGGCCGGGTATCTGTTTTTGCATGTGGAGACGTAAGAAGCTCGCAGCTCTCGGCTCGCAGCTCGCAGAAAATGCAAAACCCGCCTTGCGGCGGGTTTCCTGAGAGCTGAGAGCTGCGAGCCGAGAGCTAAATCGCGTCCACAATCTCGCTCGCCAACCCCTTCCACTTCCGCAAATACTCCCGCCGGTCGTTGTTGTACTTCGCGACGAGCTGGTTGTATTCGTCGAGCCTCCCCTGCCGCTCGTACATTTTCTTCGGCTGGAGGTAGTCGGCGTCGTCGATGCCCGGGACTTCCGTGGCGACGAGGTAGCCGAAGTCGGGGTCCTTTTCCCACTGGATCGTGCCCTCGGCGATTGCTTTCACGACCGCCGACGAGTGCTGGATCTTCACCTTCTTCGAGCCCTCGGCTTTGCCGTCGCCGCCGATGGAGCCGGTGTTCATGAGGTAGACCTCCATCGGGCTGTCCTTCATGAGCTCCAGCATGCGGTTGCCCTGGTAGGCGTGCAGCATCGGGAAGAACGGATTCGTGCCCGGCACGCGCAGCGACTTGCCGGCTTCGGCGGCGCCGCCGGCGCTGGTGCCCTTCGTCTCGCCGAGCATGAAGTACGCGGCGGCCAGCGGACCTTCGAGTTTTGCCACGGCCGGGATGATGTTCTCATTGCGGTTGAGGATCAGCAGGAAGTCGGCCTTGTCCAGGTCCTGCGCGTCGGCGGCGCCGGCGATGTCTTCCATCCGGATCACGGCGCGGCCGTTCGGCGTGTACGACGTGTCGAAGTAATCGACCTTCCCTGCGTCATTGAGCGAGACATTCTCGAGATACGCATGCGTCGAAGCGCAGGCGTGATAGATCGTCGGCTCGTCATTCGGATTGAGCCCGAAGGTCTTGGCGAAGCAGCCGTTCTCGGTCGCGTAGACCTTGCCGCCCGGCATCAGCGCGCAGAAATCGTCCTGCACCGGCTGCGAATCATTCTGTTTCGTGAATGTCGTCGTGGTCTTGCCCGTGCCCGACAGTCCGACGATCAGGCCGACACGCTTCTTGTCGCCAACCGGGATCACCTTGCAGCCCGCATGCAGCGCCAGCCCGCCGCGCTCGTACACGAGCTTGTTCCACATCCGCAGGCCACCCTTCTTCGACTCGCCAAAGTAATCCGAGTTGAAGACACGCGTGATGTAGCTCTCCAGATCGACTGCGATCAGGCGCTCGTCGGGGTAACCTTCCGCCTTCAGATTCGGCGTGTAGATGACGGTCAGCTTCGGCTCGAAGCTCGCGATCTCCTCCGCCGAGGCCGGGTAATAGAGGATGTCCTGCATCGCCGCGATGTTGGCGTTGGCCTTCTCGATGATGAGGCGCGTGGCCACGCGATAGCCCGGATCGTTGCCGATGAACCCCTCGATCACCAGCATGTCGCTCGTGGCGATGAAGTCGTCCTGAATTTTTGCGATCCGCGCGTACTCGCCGCGTGGGATGGTCTGATCCGAATGCGACTCCGGCGTGTCCGTGGCCACGAAGGTCGAGCCCTTCGAGCGCGACACCACGCGGGTGGCCACGTTGAGGTTGCCGAATTCCGTGGGCCGCGCGTTCGGCATCTGCCCCGCGAACTCCCGCAACTGCTCCGGGGTCGGGTTCCAGACCACCGACTTCGGCCGTACGGGAAGCGATTTCTCCGGCGCGGCGTCGGAGCGTGTGCTGGTGCGGCCCTCGGGCGTGTGGGTGTCGATCACCGATTCGGTCATGGATAGAGTCCCTTCAAAAGTGATTTTTGAGGCGTGACAGACAACGGCAATGCTGAACGTGCTTAATCGACGCAGCCGGAGGCGGCGGATTCTACCAGCAAATCCCGTGCAATCCGCCCGCGCGCAGGACGACAATACGGCCTCATGAACGACATCGCGCTGGCCGCCCTCCGCTCCCGCATCACCGGCGTCTTCCCCGCCCAGATCCGGACCGCCCTGGCCTCGCTCACCGAGGAACAAGTGTGGTGGCGCCCGAACGAAACATCCAACTCCATTGGCAACCTCGTCCTTCACCTCACCGGCTCGCTCAACCACTTCCTCAACCGCAACCTCGGCCACATCCCCTACGACCGCGACCGCGCCGCCGAATTCGCCGAACGCCAAGCCCTGCCCAAATCCGAGATCCTCGCCCTCTTCGACGACATGATCACCAAAGCCGCCCAAACCTTCGACACCCTCACCCCCGACTCCCTCCTCACCCCCTCCCCCGAGCCGATGATGACCATGCACGCCATCGTCTTCGAAGACCTCCTCAACATCACCGCCCACCTCGCCACCCACACCGGCCAGATCGTCTGGATCGCCAAAATGCTCAATGAAGGCGCAGTCGACGAAGTGTGGATCAAGAGCCATCGCGCCGAAGGGGCGTGGAAGAAACGGGAACCACGCGGGTAGCGGCGACGGCGCTCCCACCGAAGTGCAACTATTCTGCGTCGTAAAATGCTTGCATGGCTTCCATGACGATCAGGAATGTCCCTCCCCCGCTCCACAAGGCGCTCCGACAGCGGGCCGCCGGGAACCGCCGCAGTCTGCAGTCGGAGATCGTGGCCACTCTGGAGAAGGCGATCTGGCCGGGCCCGTGCCGGTTGACGAAGCCCTCGACAAGGCCAATCGATTTTCGCGCCGCGACGAGAATCAAGACTACAGACGCGGAGATCCGGCGGTTCAAACGAGAGGGTCGGATTTGATCGTCCTCGACACCAACATCATTATTCACTTCTGGACCGACACGGCCGCAGACGACTGCGAGTTCGTCGCACTCGCCCGAGGATTCAACGTTCCACTGATCACCATTGATCGCAAATCATGCGGGAGGTTCCAAGGATCGCGCGGCCGCTGCGCACTTCTTGACGCGCTCCCCGCCCACCTCGGCGGCGGGACGCCAGCGTTCCATTCGGGGCCCACGCTGGCGATACGGAAGGCGGTCACGTCGCCGCGTTTTGGAGTGCGGTGGCCGCAGCCGCCGCTTTTGTATGTTCGTGCGCTGCGGTGACATACAAAAGCGGTAGCTGCGGCTACACGCACTCCAAACTAGAATCATGGTCATGCGGATTGCGGTGATTGGTGCCGGCGGCGTGGGCGGTTACTTCGGTGGACGTCTTGCGCAGGCTGGGAGTGACGTCACGTTCATCGCTCGTGGGGCGACGCTGGAGGCGTTGCGCGCGGGTGGGTTGCGTGTGGACAGCGTTCTTGGCGATTACGTGGTGAGTCCGGTGAATGCGACGGATGATCCGCGATCGGTTGGTCTCGTCGACGCGATTCTGATGGCGGTGAAGGCGTGGCAGATCCCGGAGGCCGCGGTGCAAATTACGCCGATGTTGGGCGAGGACACGATGGTGGTGCCGCTCGAGAATGGGATCGATGCGCCGGAGGTGCTCGCGGGGATTGTCGGTGAGCAGCACGTGGTGGGCGGGCTTTGCGCGATCGTCAGCTTCAGCGTGGCCCCGGGGCACATCCGGCATGCGGCGTCGGAGCCGATCGTGATGTTCGGGGAGTTGGATAACCGGCGCAGCGAGCGGGTGGAGCGTCTGCGGGTTGCGTTCGCCGAGGCTGGCGTGCATGTCGAGGTGCCGCCGGATATTCGGCGTTCGTTGTGGTCGAAGTTTCTCTTCATCGCCACGTTGAGCGGGATCGGGGCGTTGACGCGGGTGGCGGTCGGCGTTTGGCGTGCTGACGAGGAGATCCGCGCGCTCGCCGATCGGTCGCTGCGTGAGGTTCTGCAGCTCGCGATCGCACGAGGAATCGACCTCGGCGACGATGCGATCGAGCGGACCTGGCTGCGTTACGACGGTCTTGCGCCGGAATCGACGTCGTCGATGCAGCGCGACATCATGGAAGGCAAGCCGTCGGAGCTGGAGGCGCAGCTCGGGGCGATCGTCCGTCTGGCGCGGGAGAGCGGTGTCGATGTCCCGGTGACGGCGATGATCTATCACGCGCTGGTGCCGCAGGAGCGGCGCGCCCGCGGGTTGTAATACCATGCCGCGCATGACGCAGGCCCCGCTCGACGAGCGTGATCATCCCGCAATCGCCGAGGCGAAGCGCGTGCTGGAAGTGGAGGCGGCGGCGATTCTCGGGTTGATCGAGCATCTCGACCGTGCCTTCATCGACGCGGTCGAGCTCGTCGCGAATTGCTCCGGGCGCGTCGTCACGATGGGCGTGGGCAAGTCGGGGATCATCTGCAAGAAGATCAGCGCGACGCTCGCGTCGACCGGCACGCCTTCGTTCTTCATGCATCCCACCGAGGCCAATCACGGTGACCTGGGGATGCTCATGCGCGGCGATGTTGTGCTGGCAGTGTCGAACTCCGGCGAGACAGAAGAGCTGGTGCGCATGCTGCCGAGCCTCAAACGAATGGGCGCGGAGATCATCGCCATCACCGGGAATCCGGCGTCGACGCTGGCGCGCGGTGCCGATCATCATTTGAACGCATCGATTTCGAAGGAAGCCTGTCCGCTCGGATTGGCGCCAACTGCGTCTACCACGGCCACGTTAGCCCTCGGCGATGCTTTGGCGATGGCGCTGCTGGTGCGCCGCGGGTTCCGCGAAGAGGATTTCGGTTTCCTCCATCCCGGCGGCAAGCTCGGGAAGCGTTTTCTGCGCGTCCATGAGCTGATGCATCGCGGCGACGATCTGCCGCACGTCCGCGAGAGCACGGGCATGCGCGACGTGATCTACGAGATGTCGAGGAAAGGCTTCGGCATCGCCGCGGTGACGGACGACGCAGGCACGATGCTGGGCGTGATCTCGGATGGCGACCTGCGCCGGCTGCTCACGCAGGACGAGCTCCTGGTCCGCAAGACGGCCGGGGAATCGATGAAGCGCAATCCGGTGACGATCTCCGGCAACGAGCTGGCCTCGGCGGCTTTGCAGTTGATGGAAGAGCGCAAGATCACGTCGCTGTTCATCGTGGACGACTCCCGGCGCGTCGAAGGTATCATCCACATCCACGACCTCTGGGGCCTCGAGCTTTTTTGATGACCGACGATAAAGTTGTATTGCGCTATCGCGATGGACGCACTGAACGGGCCACGCTCGATCCGATCGACCCCTCGCGCCAGGTGTTGACGATCCGCCGCGACGAAAGCGGCTCGGAAGAAGTTCCGTTCTCGGATCTCAAAGCCGTGTTCTTCCCGCACGTGCGCGAAGGCGAGCCGGTCGAGCCCGCCGCGGGACTGCACATCGCCGTCGAGTTCAATGATGGCGAAGTCATCCACGGAATGGCCCACTACAACCCCGAGCGCAACGGCTTTTTCCTCTTCCCGCAGGACCGGAGCAAAAACGACCGCATCTTTGTTGTCAACTCGGCGATCGCGTCCATCGAAGTGACGTAGAGATCCCGATCCGGGCGCGCTGGTTGCTGAGAACATCGCTGAGGTCAACATCATGAAAAGACTGCCATTTGTGATCAGTGTGCTTCTGCTCGCCACGTCGCTTTCCGCAGCGCCGCTGGAACTGGACCGCGCCGCCGCGGCGATGTCGGGCATGGAGGCGAGTTTCACGCACCGCTTCACCGCCAAGGGATTCAAGAACACACAGATCGAGAGCGGTTCAGTAGTGTTCGGAAGATTGCCGGCCATGCGCTGGAGCTACAGCAAGCCGGAGCAGAAGCTGTTCGTGTTCGATGGCGCCAATTCCTGGTTTTATGTTCCGGGTGACAAGCAGGTTACGGTAGCGCGCATCGATGATGCGAAGAAGCACGAGCTGCCGTTCCTGCTCCTCGGAGATCCTGCCGCGCGCGGCAAGTTCTTCAGCGTGAAGGAGCAGAAACGCGGCGGCAATGTCGTGACGACGCTCAGCTCGCGCAATGCGTCCGCGCTCGTGAAGAACGTGACCGTGACGATCGCCCCTTCGACGCACCTCATCCAGCGGATCGAATACGCCGACCGCGAGGGCAACCGGACCTCGTTCGATTTCTCGGGATATCATCGCCGCGCCGCATCCGCGGACACATTCAGGTTCGCGCCGCCCGCGGGCGTGCAAGTCATCCGCGCGGACTAGCCGCACGAGAGGTTTCATGGCTCAAGAGTTTTCATTCGACGTCGTCTCCAAGACGGACATGCAGGAAGTGGCGAACGCGGTCGAGCAGGCGCGGAAAGAGCTGGCGCAGCGCTTCGACTTCAAGGGCAGCAAGAGCTCGATCGAGCTGGCTGCCGAGGAGCTGATCCTCGTCAGCGATGACGAGGGAAAACTCGTCAGCGTGAAGGACATCCTGGAGACGAAGCTCGTCAAGCGTAAGGTCGCGCTCAAGGCTCTCGACTACGGAAAGCTCGAACAGGCCGCAGGCGGCACGGTGCGCCAAAAGGCGAAGATCGTTCAGGGCATCGAGATCGAGAAGGCCAAAGCGGTCGTCAAGACGATCAAAGACGCCAAGGTCAAGGTGCAGGCGTCCATCCAGGCCGATCAGGTGCGCGTGGTCGGCCGCAGCAAGGACGATCTGCAGAAGGCCATGAGCCTCATTCGGGAAACGGATTACGGCATTCCTCTCCAGTTCACCAACTACCGCGGTTGAGCTATCCTTCGCGGCGTGACAGCTCCTCGCACACTCAACGGGCAAACGGCATACGCGGAGCGTCTGCTCGATCTCGTGGCTCCGAAACTGGAGCTGGTGGAAGAGGAGCTCCGCCGTAACTTCCGCTCGAAGATCACCACGATCCATGACGTGGGCGAGCACATCCTCGGCGGCGGCGGGAAGCGTCTTCGCCCTGCCCTGCTGCTGCTCGTCTCGCGGATGTTGCGCTACGACGGCTACCGCGATGTGGTCTACGGCGCGGTGGTGGAGTTCATCCACACGGCCACGCTGGTCCATGATGACATCATCGACGAGGCCGACGTGCGTCGCGGCCGGACGTCGATCAACTACCGCTGGGGCAACGACCTCACGGTGCTGGTCGGCGATTATCTCTACGCGCACTCGATGGCCATGGCGCTCGCCGAGGGGAACCTCGACATTCTGCGGCTGCTCTCGGATGCGACCATCAAGATGATCGAAGGCGAGATCCTCGGCACGGAGCAAAATGGACGCGCCGATCTCTCGGTCGATGATTACTTCGACATCGTCGGCAAGAAAACGGCCGCGCTGTTCGGCGCGACCTGCCGCATCCCCGGCTATCTCGTCGATCTGCCGGAAAGCCACGCCGCGGCGCTCTTCACCTACGGCTACAACCTCGGCGTCTGTTTCCAGCTCATCGACGACCTCCTCGACTTCACCTCCAGTACGGAAGTGCTCGGCAAGCCGGCGCTGTCGGATCTGCGCGAAGGCAAGCTCACGCTACCGCTGATTCTGGCCACACCGCACGCCACCGCGCGCGAGCGCGAGATCATCACGCGCGTTGCCGCCCGCAAAACATTCGACGGCACCGACCCCGCCGAGATCCTGGCCATCGTGCAGCGCTACGACACCGTCGACCAGACCCGCGAGATCGCCCGCGACTACGCCACACGCGCAAGGATGGCGCTCGAGCCCTTCTCCGCGTCACCCGCGAAAGAGACGCTGGATATGGCGTTGGATTTCGTGATGGAGCGGGAGAAATAGTAGGCAGTTCGCAGTAGGCAGTAAGCAGGAGAAAAACCACCGGGCGATCTATCTCCTGCCTACTGCCTACTGCGAACTGCCTACTGACTCACGACAACATCTCCATGATCTCCGCCATCCCGGCGCGTGCGCGCGTGCGCATCGTGTCGTCGGTGCCGGAGAGGCGGATCACTTTGTTGTACTGCTCGATGGCGCTGCTGTAGTCGCGGAGGCAGCGGTGGTAGATCTCGCCTTTGCAGAACTTGGCCTCGAGGTTGAGCGGGTCGAGCTCGAGGATCTTGTTCAGGAAGATCATGGCCGTGTCGTACTTCTCCTCCTCCATGGCCATGCGATAGCGGAGACGATAGAGCGCGATGAGCTCGTTGTTCCGCGGATCGATCCAGGCGCCCGGCAGGTAAGTGCGGAGCGTGGAGAGGAGACGGTTGGAGATTCGCAGTTGCGGGCCGTCCGGCGAGCCGGCCGGCTGCGTTCTCGGCGGTGGCGTCTTCGCCTGCGACGGATTCGAGCGCTTCACCTGGATTCTCTGACGCATTCACACCCTCCCGATCACGGTGACTCGAACGAACATTATCTTAGGCTCACATTCCGTGATCGTCAAGACGTTGACCATCAAGTTGTTGACGGTGTCTGCACTGAACGCCCGATCGGCATCGTCTGCTACCATCACGCGCCATGCGCATCGCGGTCTATCCCGGCTCGTTCGATCCGCTGACGAACGGGCATCTCGACATCATCCGTCGCGCCGCACGGCTCTTCGATCGCGTGCTGGTGGCAGTCCTCGAGAACGAGGGGAAGTCTCCCCTCTTCTCCGTCCCCGAGCGCATGGAGTTGATCCTGCGCTGCACCGACGGAATCGACGGCGTGGAAGTGCATTCGTTCTCCGGACTGCTCGTTGATTTCATGCGCCGCGCCGACGCCAGCGTGGTCGTGCGCGGTATCCGCGCCGTCTCCGATTACGAGTACGAGCTGCAGATGGCGCTCATGAACCGCGAGTTGCACGACGACGCCGAGACCATCTTCATGATCCCCGCCGTGGAGTTCACGTTCGTCTCCTCGCGCCTGGTCAAGGAAGTCTTCCGCCTCGGCGGCGACATCGCCCAACTCGTGCCCGCGCCAGTGCTCGATGCGCTCAAGCGCCGTTTGCCGGTGACGGCGGGGTGAGCCGGGGGGAGTCTCAGAGTCTCAAAGTCGCAAAGTCTCAAAGGAAAGGCCGCAAGGAGCGAAGCCCTTTGCGACTTTGAGACTTTGCGACTTTGCGACTCCCGTCATCCATCGCTCCGCGGGTCCAACGCCTCGCGCAATCTCTCCCCTACGATGTTGAACGACGCCACGGTGCTGAAGATGGCCAGGCCGGGGAAGAGGACGAGCCACCAGGCGTATTCGATGTGCTCGCCCGCGGCGGAGAGGATGGTGCCCCAGGATGCGGTCGGCAGCGGCACGCCGAGGCCGAGGAAGGAGAGCGCGGACTCGGTGAGGATTGCCGCGGCCACGCCGAAGCTCGCCGCCACGATCACCGGCGCGAGCGCATTCGGCAGGAGATGGCGGAAGATGATTCGTCCGTCGCGTGCGCCGCTGGCGCGTGCCGCCTGCGCGAACTCTGCCTCGCGAATGCGCAGAAACTCGCCGCGGACGTAACGCGCCTCGCTCGTCCACGACGTCAATCCCAGCGCGACCATCAGCGTCGTCATCGACGGCTTGAACAACGCCACGATCCCGAGGACGAGAAAAAGGAATGGGAAACAGAGCACCACCTCGATCGTGCGGGAGACGATCCAATCCGCCGCGCCGCCGTAGTAGCCGGCGATCGCGCCGAAGAACGAGCCCACGACGATGGCGATGAGCGTGGCCAGCAGACCTACAGCCAGCGACACGCGTGCGCCGTGAATCATGCGCGCCAGCACATCACGCCCGAGGTCGTCCGTGCCGAGATAGTGCGGATGCGCGGGAGGTGCGAGGCGCGAACGCAGATCGATCGTGTTCGGAGAGAACGGGATCGGCGCACGCAGCGTGAACGTCGCGGCGTCCTTCCTCGGATCGAGATCGGGATCGTCGAGCCAGAAGTCGGCCAGCGCCGGTGCGCTCCATCCGTGCGCCGTCCGCTCCAGCAGCGGCTTGCGATTGGCGATGAGCGGCGCGAGAAACGCGATCGTACTCATCGTGACGACATACAGCAGCGCCGCTGTCGCGAGCTTGCTGCGGCGAAAGCGCCGCCAGGCCAGGACGCCGAGGGACTCGCTGTCGCGCGGCTCGCTGTCGCTCTGCTCGCTATCGTACGTCATCATGCGCGCTCCCCCAGCCGCACGCGCGGATCGGCGACGGCGTAAAGAATGTCGGCGAGCAGCCCGGCCAGCAGCGTCATGACCGCGGTGGCGACGGTCAGTCCCATCACCGTCGGATAGTCGCGCGCGAGAATCGCGTCGTAGTACAGCAGCCCGATACCGTCCCACTGAAAGATCTGCTCGACGATGACGCTTCCGGAGATGAGGTACGGAATGGTGATGCCGAGCAGCGTGATGAGCGGCATGAGGGCGTTGCGGAATGCGTGACGCCACAGCAACGCCGTGTCGCGCACGCCTTTGGCGCGTGCGGCGACGATGAAGTCCTGCCGGATCACTTCGGTGACCGCGGACTTCGTGAAGCGCGCGTAGATCGCCAACTGCGCGTAAGTCATCGTGATCACCGGCAGGATGATGTGCCGTACGCGATCGACGAACTGCTGCGACGGCGTCATCTCCGAGTAATCGTTGGAGGTCATGCCGAACAGCGGAAGGAGATTGAACCGCACGGACAGCCACTGCATCAGCAGCAGCGCCACCCAGAAGCTCGGCAGCGAATAGAGCAGAAAGAAACCGATGGCCGAGGCACGCTCGACGAGATGTCCGGATCGTGTCGCGCTCCAGAGACCAATAGGGATGCCGATCGATGCCGCAAGCACAAACGCGATGAAGTTCAATTGAAACGTGGCCGGGAGTTTCTCGGCGATGCGCTCGCGCACCGGCCGGCGATCGATGATCGACGGTCCGAAGTCGAAGACGATCGCACCGCGAAGCCAGTAGAGGTACTGCATGGGCAGAGGCTCATCGAGATGAAACTCGTGACGGATGGCCGCCTGGATCTCGGGCGGGATGTTGGTGGCGCCGGCGCGTCCGATGAAGAACGTGATGGGATCGCCGGGCACGCTGTGGATGAGCGCGAATGTGGCCACGGTGATGCCGAAGAACGTCAGGACGGCGTATAGCAGCCGGCGGACGAGATAGCTGGTCATGAACCGGCGCTGGCACGCGCGTCGCCGCGCGTTTCACTTCCCGCCTGACGCTGCGCATCGCCTGGCTGCGAGTAACTCGGCGGCGAGGCAAGCCACCATCCGAGCTCGCCCGGATACCACTGGAAGAACCCGAAACCGCGGCTGGAGACGACGCCTTGCACACGCCGGTTCAGGCCCCATTTGGCCGAGACCTGCACGATCCACGTGTACGGCTGGTCCTCGGCCATGATCTCGTGCAATCGCCAGTAGAGATCCTTCCGCTTCGACAGATCAAGCTCATGCCGCGCTTCCTCGATGATCCGGTCCGCCTCGGGATTCGAATAGAAGACGAAGTTCTGGCCGCCGCTGCCCGGAAACGAAGAGGAGTGGAAGATCGCGTGCGGATCGGGATCGGCGTCGAGGTCCCACGAGAGATAGGCCGCGTCGAAGTTTCCCTTCATGAGACTGCTGATGGCCAGGCCGCCTTCCATCATGTTGATGTCGGCCTGCACGCCGATCTTTTTCAACTCCGACTGCACCAATTGCGCGATCTGTTTCGAAGTGGCGCCGCCGGTCATGGCGATCAGACTGAACTGAAACGGCTTGCCGTCCTTGTCCAGCACGCCGTCGCCGTTGGTGTCCTTCCAGCCGGCTGCAGCGAGCAAACGCTGCGCTTCCGGCGGGTCGTACTTGATGACGGGCACGGTCGGGTTGTACGCCCACTCATCGGCAGTGAACGGACCGCTCATGGCCCGTGCAGTTCCCTGGAAGAGCTCCTGCACGACCACATCGAGCGGGATGCACATCGACATGGCCCGGCGAACCGATTTGTCCTTCAGGATCGGATTGCGATTGTTCCAGGCGATGTAGTTGTAGTTGAGCGTATAGAAGCGCTGGAAATTGATGAGCTGCGTGGTCTGCGGATTCTTGCTCTCGCGGAGCCATGTGTCCGAGGTGATCAGAGACTCGTCGAGATCGCCGAGCTTCAGTGCGTTGAACGCGGTCCCATGATCGTCGACGACCTTGAACATGACCGTCTCGATGTGCGGCCGCACTCCCCAGTAATCCTTGCGCCTCTGGAGCACGACCTCTTTGCCGGCTTCGCGCCGGACGAGCGCGTACGGCCCGCTGCCGACGGCGCGGTCGTTGAAACCCTTGCGGAAATCGCCGATCGAATAGACGTGCTCGGGAACGACCAGCACATCATTGAAGCGAATGAGCTGCGCCGCCAGCCGCTCACGGAACACCACCTCGAGCGTGGAATCGTCGATGACGCGTGTCTTCGCAATATCGAGACTCGCGAATGCACCGTGAGCCTGAATGGCCTCGGTTTTCGGATCGGCGATTTTCTTCAGCGTGAACAGGACATCCGAGGCAAGGACCGGCCTGCCATCCGAGAACGTCGCCTTCGGATTGAGCTTGAAACGATAGGTCAGCCCGTCTTCCGAGATCTCCCACGAATCGGCGAGACCAGGGATCGGCTGCAGATTCCGGTCGAGATAGAGGACCGGCGTGAAGAGATAGTTGGCGACGTAACGATCGTAGCGGCTGGCCATCACGACCGGATTGAGCGTGGTGATGTCGAGATTGAGACGCCGGACGAGCGTGCCGCCATCCTGCGGCTTGCTCGTGTCGAGGGTGGGGACCGAAGACGCCGCCGCAACCGGCTTCTCTCCCCGCTCGCACGCCAGGCCAAAGAGCAACAGGAGCGCGAGGAGAGGGCGGAATCTCACGCCGGCGATTATACAGATGAGGTGGGATCGGGCGGGTTTGTGGACGTGTGGACTTTGTGGACTGAGTGGACTTGGTGGACGTCCACTC
>JALYJW010000036.1 GCA_030775085.1 Acidobacteriota bacterium
CCCCCCCCCCCCCCCCCGCCGGAGGCCCCCCGGTCGTCTCTCATTCGCGAACAAACATGACCCGACTCGACATCCTCTACGAAGACGAAGCCTTCGTCTTCATCAACAAACCGGCCGGCATCGTCGTACAACAACGGATGCACGAGCCCGACGAACCCTTCCTGCACGATCTCGTGATGCGGCACACATCCCCCGCCTATCTGATGCAGCGCCTCGATCGCGGCACGAGCGGCGTGATCTTTTTCTCGAAGCGCGCCGATCTCAACGTCCGCTTCACGCGCCAGTTCGAGCGCAAGCGCATCCGCAAGCGCTACCTGGCCATCTGCGACGGCGAGCTGCGTGAAAAACAGACCATCGACGCGCCGATCCTGCGTGTCGGCGCAATCAAGTTCGGCGTCCGCGACGGCGGCAAACGCGCCGTCACGCACGTGGCGCCGCTTGCTGCGATACCGTCGGGCTCGTTGCTCTCGATTGATCTGGAAACGGGCCGTACGCATCAGATCCGCGTCCATCTCGCCGCCGTAGGTCACTCGTTGGCAGGCGACTGGCTCTATGGAGAGCAGAACGCGGCGCGGCCGATGCTGCACGCGGCGGAGCTCGAGATGACGCATCCTTTGACCCATCAGCAGTTTCGCGTGATCGCGCCCGTCCCGGAAGACTTCAGGGACGAAGCGCGGAGACGCGGAATCCCGTCATGGCAAGGGGACGAAGTGAGCGCTGTACGGGACAGCTAAGTGGTTGACTAATTTAGAATAAAGACCTGCTCTCTCCCGTTTCGAGAGGCACACTAGGAGACATCATGAAACTCTGGACACGTATCGCATTCGTCATGCTGTTCATCCCGCTGGTCGCTCAAGCGCAGTTCCGCGACCTCGATGCGGCGATGTCCAACCTCGAGCGCGGTTTCGGCGGCGGCGACGTCGACGCGATCGTGTCCGGGATCAGCGCGGACTCGCAGGTGCAGTTGCAGTTCCCCGGTCTGATCGACAAGGACGGTTTCTTCGGACGCGATCAGGCCGCGTATCTGCTCGACGGGCTGTTCAACAAGGTCAAGCCGAGCGGCTTCGAGCGCGTGAGCGCCAAGGGCGCGCGCTCCGAAGGGCAGTACCACATCAAAGCGCGCTGGTCGACGGGAGCGGGGGATCGCGATCTCTACATCACGCTGAAAGAGAACGACTCGCGCTGGGCCGTCGTCTCCATCCGCTCCGCCGGTTAAGAGAGCCACTCGTGGCGGAGCCTTGGGCAACCAGCGCCGCCGGCCGTGCCGGCTTTTCCTGGATCGCCGTCGCCCTCGCGACGGCGATTCGTCTTTGGGCCGGACCGCAGGCATGGACCGCCGCGGTCGTCGCCGCGCTGGCGATCGCGGCGTGGTTCGTATCGCGCGCCTCCGACCACCGCGCCACGGTACGCATCGCAGCCGCGTTCCTCTTCATCGTGGCCATCGTCGATGCCACTTCGCTCTGGCGGACGCAGGCACTGTCGAGCGCGTTCGATCGGCGCCTGTCGGAGCATCTGGCTCACGATCTCGGCGATCTGCGCCACCAGATCGGATCGCTCGAAGCCGAGCTCGATTCCTCCGCCGCGCGCATCGCGCAACGCATGGCCGGCAAGGAAAAGGATCGCGGCGCGCTTTTCCTCATCGTCGCGGCGGAGGCAACGAAGACCGGACGCGGCGCGCGCATCCTCGATCAATCCGGTGAGCCCATCGCCTGGTGGGGTGAGGACTACCGCGCGCCGGCGGACCGCACCTATCAGTTCGACGTCACCAATCTCTACGTGACCCGCTCGCGCGCCGCGCAGGGTTTCAATGTTCAAGCCTTCGCCCGCATCGAGAACGTGGCCGGACGCTTACCGGCCATGCATGCGGACGATTCCTGGATCACGTCGATGTTTTTCCACGGCGGCTTTCCTCGGCCGGAGCGCGGCGCACACCGCTTTCTCGTGCTCGAGCGCGCCGACTCTTCGCTGTTCGTCGACGTCGTCCCACGTCTGCGCAGTGAGGTCGTCGAGGCCGCGCGCGCGGAAGGAGCCAGCACCGTTGCGGTGCTGCTGGCCATCGGCGCTCTCGTCATCATTGCGATGTGCGGACGAACCTCACCGGGCATGGCCAGCGTCGTCCTCATCGTCGCGCGAGTGGCGCTTCTCCCACTGCATCCGCCCACCGATCCGCTGCATCTTTTCGATTTCGAGTTGTACGGCTCCAAGATCCTCGGCCCCTTCACGAAATCACCGTTCGATCTGCTGGTCACCGCAGCCACGTTGCTCGGCATTCTCTTTTTTCTGCGACCGCTGCTGGTACGGCTGCCGATCGTGGTGCGGGTCATCGTGGCCGCCGCCGCGGCGTGGGGCTACATCCGCCTGGTCGACAACTTCGTGTCGAATGCACGCATCTCGGGGATTCCCGATCACGTGATGCCTGCGTCGCTCGTGCAAAGTGTGCTTTTCGCCGCCGCATTGCTCCTCGGGTTGACTGTCGTCAACCTCGCCTCGACGATCTTCACGCGCCCGCGCATCGACAACACCATCGTGCGCGTCGTGGCCGTGGCCCTGGTCGTGGCCGCCATCGTCTATCTGCCGCAGCACATTTTCGGCCGCGCCAGCGAACGACGCTTCATCGCAGAGACCTACGCGCCGCTCGTGGCCGGAGAAGCCGGACAACTGCGGACGATGATCACGACCACGCTGCAGAGCAAATTCAACCGCATCGATCTGGCCACGTTGCTGCCCGACGACTACCGGCACATGAGCATGGAGGATCTGGCGTACGCGCTCTGGCTGCGCTCCGATCTCCCGCGTTGGAGAGTGCCGGCCGTGATCGCAATCCAGGACGAGTTCACGCGCAGTTCCATCAGCCGATTCGGTGTCGGCCTGCCGCAGTTCGATGAAGAAAGCGCTGGCGAAGGCGAGGTCCTGCAGATCGGCAGTCTGCGCCGTTCCTTGCTGCATCACGATTTCGACGTCGTCGTGATGGGCACGACGATCGGCCTCGGCAGCGTTCACGTCGTGAATCCCGCCGATCCCGGAGCCGCCGCGTCCGCCGACGTCTACCGAGATTTCTTCGACACCGAGTCGAATGATCCGTCGCTCCTGCAACGCCAACGCGAGCCCGCCGTTTACGACGCAGCCGGCAACGCGCAGAGCGCCGTTACGTATCGACTGCCGCTCAGCCCCGCCTACTACCTCGCGCGCCTCAAACAGGGACAAGGCTTGTGGGTGCAGTCCACCGATCCCGAAGCCGGCGCGCTCTATCTTCGCCGCGGCGAGAACGCGCTCTACGCCTTTCCGCTGCAGGTCGCCACGCCGGGACAGCAGATCCGCCGCGCGGGCGGTGTGGCCGTCTGGGCGCTGGTGTTCCTCGTGGCGGGCGTGGCGTGGCGCTCGATGCCGTACCTCGTCGCGCTGCTCCGGAAACGGCCCCTGCGTCTCGACTTCCGCGCGCGCACGTCGATCTACCTGACTGCTGTGGTCATCCTGCCGCTGATTGCTTTCGTGCTGTTCGTGCGCGCGTATCTCGTCAACCGTCTCGACACTGAATATCTGGAGCGCGGGCAGAACGCGCTCAACACTGCCCAGCGCGTGATCGAGGATTACGTCGACACGCAGCAAGCCGCGCCCGAGCAGGCCCTCGACGACGGGGTCCTCAGTTGGCTGGCGCGCGTCATCGGCCACGATCTCCATCTCTATCGCGACGAGCGACTGATGGCGTCCAGCCGCCGCGATCTCTTCGCCGCACACGTCGAGTCGGAACGGCTGCCGGGCGACGTCTATCTCGACATCGTGCTGCGCGGCAAACAGCTCGTCAGCCCGCGCCGGGTCACCGGACCAACGCAGTTCGTCGAGATCTACAGTCCCATCAAACGCGGTACCGGCCGCAGTTACACGCTCGCGCTGCCGTTCATCGTGCAGGGACGCCAGATTGAAGCGCAGGTCAACGATCTGGCCACCACCATCTATCTATTGCTCGTCTTCCTGGCCCTCGGCGCCATTGCCGTTGCCTTCCGCATCGCCGGCGGCGTCACGAAGCCGGTGCAGAGTCTCGTAGCCGGCGCGCGGGCGGTTGCTCGCGGGAACTTCGACGTGCAGGTCGATGAGGCCGCGGATCCTGACATCGGTCTTCTCGTCACGAGCTTCCGCCACATGTCGAGCGCCATTCGCCAGCAGCAGGAAGACCTTCGTCACGAGCGCGATCGCCTGCAAACACTGCTCGAGAACATCAACGCCGCCGTGGTCGTGCTCGACGGCACACGCAGCGTCGGTGCGATGAACGCCATGGCCCGCCGGCTCTTCGGCGAAGAGGCGTTTCCTTCGTTCGATGGGATTCGCGAGTTTCTCGCCGAGCACACACCGCGGCGGTTGGAATCGAAAGAGATTGCGGTCACGGTCGACGGCAACGAGAGGACGCTGCGCGTGTCCATCGTCCCGCTGCCCGACAGCGAAGAAGAGATGTTGATCGCCGAGGATGTCACGGAGATTTTGAGATCCAACCGGCTCGAAGCGTGGGGCGAGATGGCACAGCAGGTGGCGCACGAGATCAAGAATCCGCTGACGCCGATTCAGCTCACCGCCGAACATTTGCGCACGCTCGCTGAAAAAAACGATCCGCGACTCGCCGAAGTCGTGCGTAGCGCTGTCGACAACATCCTGCGTCAGGTAGTCACGCTGCGCGAGACCTCGCGCGACTTCAGCGACTACGCCTCACTCCGCCAGCCGCACCGCAAGGCGCTCGATCTGCAGCGACTGCTGAAAGACCTCGCTGCCGGCTACGCCTCGAGCCGCGAGCGCGGCATCGAGTTCCAGGCCGACATCGACCCCTCAACGCCTTCGACGTTCCACGGCGACGAGCGCCTTCTCCGCGGCGCCGTGACGAACCTCATCGAGAACGCGCTGCAAGCAACACCCGGAGGCCGAGTCCGGCTGCAAAGCCACGCCGTCGACTCGAAAGTCCTCATCGCCGTCGAAGACAGCGGCCCCGGCGTAGCCCCCGAGCTCCTCCCCAAAATCTTCGACCCCTACTTCTCCACGAAAACCACCGGCACCGGCCTCGGCCTCGCCATCGCCCGCAAAGCCATCGAAGAACACGGCGGCCGCATTTACGCGGAGAACGTGAGCCCGGGATTGCGCGTCGAGATCGAATTGCCGCTGCGATGAGGAGTCGCAGAGTCTCAGAGTCTCAGAGGCCGCGCCAACAACATCTCTGAGACTCTGCGACTCTGAGACTCTGAGACTCCCTCGGGAAGAACGCACCGATCGCGACCTGTTGCACAATTCTCGAAGATGAAGCGCGTACTGCTCTCGATCGCAATCATGATTCTGGCTTCGCCGGTGGCGCATAGCGACATCGACGAGACCCGCACCACGTTGCGCGCGCACGTCCTCAAGCTGATCAACCGCGATCGCCAGATCTACAACCTGCCGCCCGTGCAGCTCGATCTCGAGACGTCGGCGATGGGTGACGACTACTGCCGCCAGCAGATCCGCAACGGCACGAACGGCCACTTCACCACCGACGGTCTCGCCCCGTACATGCGCTACTCCTTCGCCGGCGGCAACGATGGGCTGAGCGAGAACGCCGCGGCATGGTCCGCGAGCTACATATTCAGCGAGCGCGCTCTGTACGAGATGTCGCGGCGGTCCCAGGACGCCATGATGGCCGAGACTCCGCCGAACGATGGCCACAAGCGCACCATCCTCGATCCGCACGCCACGCACGTCGGCATCGGTCTGGCCTGGGAAGGTTCCGAGTTCCGGCTCGTCCATGAGTTTCTCCGCCGCTACATTCAATGGACGCGTCCTCTGCCGCGCCACGCACACGCCGGCCAGACCGTGCTCGTCGCCGGCAAGCCGTTGCAAGGCGCGACCGTCGAAGCGATCAGCGTTCATCACGAGCCGTCACCCACGGCGACGCCCGCGCACGTTGCCAATGCACTGGACAGCTACTCGCTTCCATCGAAACGAAAGAGCTACTTTCCGCGGCTCAAGCAGGACTACACGCGCCGCGCCGACGGCACGCTGGAGATCGTTCGCCGCGAATACGCGGGCGGGCACCGCGGCGATTTCGGTATCGGCAGAGACGGCGGATTCTCGTTCTCCGTCCCGTTCACGGAAGGTCCCGGCGTTTACACGGTCGTGGTCTGGGTACGCCGCGCCAAAGGAACGCCGCCGGTCTCCGCGAGCAACATATCAATCCGTGTCGACGCGGCACCGGCGCAATTGCGCGCGACCACGGTCGGCCGCTGATCGTGAGCCTGCTCAGAGGTTGAACGAGCAGCCACAATTCCCGATTAGTGTGACCAGGAGCCTGCGCGGCAAAAGCCAGCCTCGGAGCGACCGCACGTGCCCAAGGCTAGGCCAACCAGCGCTGCCGGCCGTGCCGGCTACACCACTACCCACAACGCCTGATTCCGCGCCGCGGCCTGCTTCGCGGAGAGGAACAGTTGCACGTACGTCTGCACGTCGAGGTCGGCGTCGAGATCGCCTTCGAGGTAGTGCGCGGCGAGCTGCATCAGCTCCACGTCATCCGTTGGTAGCGAAGCGCCGGCCGCGAAGCGTCGTAGCTCTTCGATGAGCGCCGGCAGACTTCCGATCTGCAGCGGATCCGCAAGATTCGCGATCGGCACATGCTCGACGTGCTCGTGGGCCACCGGCACGTACACCGCTTGATACGCATCGACGGTCGTCAGTTGCGGTGCGAGCTCGAGCGTCTGCATCACGCGCTGCTGCAACTGCCGCCAGCCGAGGGCCTCGACAGGCTCCGACTCATACGCCTCGTCGCCATCGCGCTGCACCGATGGAAACTGCTTGCGCAGCTCCGCATCGATCGCTGTGGCGAGCTCGCCGGCGAAGACATCGGTCGCCGAACCGACTACGAATGTGAGGGACACGAGGCCGAATTCTACAGCGGTCCCACCGATGCCCGCCCACCGTCGTCAAAGCGTGGTACTTTTTCTCCTTCGATCCATCCCCAACTTTTGCGCGGAGGTGTGCATGTTCGGTCGCCTGATGGTGGTCCTCAGCCTCTTCATTTCGCTCGCCGCATTCGGAGCTCCGCGCAAAGGCGAGCTGCCGTTCCCGCTGCCGACGACCGTCAGACCCGAAGACCGAGCCGCCTATCAGGCCAAGCTTCTCGAGTGGCTGAACGCGCGTTCCTACGCCACGCTGAAATGGGCCGCCGACAAAGGCATCCGCGACACCGGCCCCTGGATCAACGACGTCTACTACGGCACCCACAAAGCGGCGCGCATCTACTACTCGCCCGCAGTCATGAAGTGGCTCGAAGGCGGCCGCAAGACCGCGATCCCCGACGGCGCCATGATCATCAAGGAGCAATACGACGCTCCTGCCGCGCGATGGGAAACGAAGACACCGCCGCCCGTCAGCGACTGGACGATCATGATCAAGGACGCCAAAGGATCAGCCGACGGCTGGTTCTGGGCTGAGCTCTGGGTCGGCATGACGCTCGACAACCACGCCTGGCCGTTCAACTATCCCAACACCGGCTTCGGCATCTACTGCACGCGCTGCCACGCATCGGCGGAAAAGGAGTCGACGTTCGCGGCGCTGAACAACATCGCAGGCTATCGCGGCGATCCGCTCACGTTCCGCGTCGACGACTCCTGGCGCAACGAAGCCTCCGGTTCGGCCAGGCATGCCACGCCGCCGCAGGCCGCGCCGCCGACGCCGATCGTGGCACCGAATCCCGCCTTCCTCGAAGCCTTCCGCTGGCTCGCGCCGGTCGCGCCGAGCAGCGTCGTGAAGCTGCCCAACGAGACCTGGGATCACGTCGTCGCCAATTCATGACCTCGGATCAGTGCCAGTCGTGCCACAGCGCCGCGAACGGACCGTTCGGTCCGACCATGTGGATCACGAACAAAGACAAGAAAGGCATCAACGTCTCGCCGTACACCGAATGGCGCTGGTCGCCGATGGGCCTGGCCGGCCGCGATCCGATCTTCTACGCGCAGCTCGACAGCGAGCTCTCCTACCTCGACACCATTCCCGATGCCGCCACGCGCTCGAGCCTCAAACACTCCGTGATCAACACCTGCTTCCGCTGCCACGGCGTGATGGGCAAGCGCCAGCACGACATCGACCATCCGGGACAGAACTACGATCCCGACTTCATCTATCGCACCGGCAGCCAGCCAGGCGCGAAGTACGGCGCGCTCTCCCGCGACGGCATCAGTTGCGCCTCCTGCCACCACATCCGCCGCGATGTCATTCCATCGACGTGGAAGAGCACGCCACTCGAGTTCTTCCTGCAGAACACCATCACCGGCCTCTTTCAGACAGGCCCGGCCAACGAGATCTTCGGTCCGTTCAAAGACGATGAGATCGTCACGCTCCCGATGGACCACGCCATCGGCGCGAAGCCGAAGCACGATGAGTACATCAAGAGCTCGCGGATGTGCGGCCACTGCCACACCATCGATCTGCCGGTCGTCGACAAGCCGCCGGTCCGTCCCATCGACGCGACCACCACGCACTCCATCGAGCAGGCCACCTATCTCGAGTGGCTGAACAGCGATTACCAGAACGAGTTCGGCAAGCCGAAGGACATCGCGCAGACCTGTCAGGACTGTCACATGCCCGGCAAGCTCGTGAACGAGCGGCTGAACGTCAGCGTCGATCCGATCCAGACGCGCATCGCCATCATCGAAGACGACACCTATCCCGCCGCGGAGCATCGCGCGCCGCTCGATGACATCCGCGTGCGCTTCCGCGAGAAGGATTTCGCGCGACACGAATTTCTCGGCATGAATGCGTTTCTGCTGGAGATGTTCGCGCAGTTCAACGACATCCTCGGCGTCCGCAAGAGCGACTACATGACCGGCACCTCGGACAATCTGCAGAACACGCAGCAGAACATCTTCGAGCAGGCCCGCAAACGCACCGCCACGATTGAGGCCACGACGAAAATCGAAGGACGCACGCTCACCTCCGACGTCACCGTCACCAACCTCACCGGACATCGCCTTCCAAGCGGCGTCGGCTTCCGCCGCGCCTTCATCGAATTCAACGTCGTGGAGTTGCGCGATGGCCGCGAGCGCGTCGTCTGGAGCTCCGGCCGCACCAACAGCGTTGGCCTGATCGTCGACGGCGAAGGCAGGCCGCTGCCGACCGAAATGTTCACCGGCGGCGCCTATCAGAAGCACTACGAAATCATCACCAACGACGACCAGGTGCAGATCTACGAGGAGCTCGCCAAAGACGCTGACGGCAACTTCACCACCAGCTTCATCCGCCGCGACTCAGACGTCAAAGACAACCGCCTGCTCCCCCTCGGCTGGACGAAAAAAGGACCCGACCCCTCACTCAACGGCCGCTTCCTCGAAGCCACCTACCCGCACGGCAACGCCAAAGACGACCCCGACTACCAGGACGGCAAAGGCCACGACCGCACCACCTACCGCATCGACCTCCCGGAAGACATCGACGCATCCGCGGTCTCAGTCCGCGCCTCGCTCTACTACCAAAACATCCCGCCCTACTACCTCCGCGACCGCTTCACCATCGGCAAAGGCGACGCCACCAAACGCCTCTACTACATCGCCTCCAACCTCAACCTCGAAGGGACGCCGATGGAGAACTGGAAGATCCTCATCGCGACAACGCAGTAAGACACGGTGTAAGACTTCTTTCGCGTTGGATTGCACGCTTTTTCTCACCACAGAGACACAGAGAACACAGAGGAGGACGGAGTAAAGCAAATATGAAAAAAGCAACGATCAAATCCATCGCCTTCCTCTGTGTCCCCTCCGTCCCCTCTGTGTCTCTGTGGTGACGGTGCGCGCGTGCATCCACGCGCAAGAAATTCTTCGCGAGGACGACCGAACAACCTCAGATTTCCGCCTACTGAGTCTGCATCTCGATCATCCGCACGATCGCCCGCGTACACACATCGCAGAACCCGACATCATCGCGCGTGAACATGATGCAATCCGCCTCCGGGCGATAGAGACCCTTCGCCTCATACCCCGCCCCTTCGAACGCCCCCACTTGCCCGGCATGCTTTTCCGCGGATAGGAACTTCGTCTCCCAAACCTGCTCGCGGCGGAACAGCTCATCCATCTGCGACTCCGGCACATTCGCCTCGCGCAACTTGCGTCGCTCCGCCTGGTACTCGCGCTGATGCGCCTCGAACTCCTCCTTGCGCCACGGCGTCGGCAGCGGCGTGCCCGCCGTCACGAGATCCATCCACTTCGGACGCGCACCGTTCGCCGTCACATTCGGCTCCCACGGCTCGGGATGCTCGCTGCCGCCCGTCTCGTACGCCACATCCGACGTGTAGTACTCATCGCCGAGGCCCGCGAAGTGATGCCCGAACTCATGAACGAACACATACTCCGAGAAACCGCTGTCGACCGACGTCGTCGACTGATCGTTGAAGATCCCACCGCCGCCGTACTGCTTCTCGTTCACCAGAATCTCCAGAAAGTCATACGGCGCCGAAGCCGCGGCATCGCGCATGGCGCGATTGTCGAGCGTCAGAACGTAACGCTCCGAATCGAAGATGTTGTACTCCACGCCCGTCACGCTGCGCCGGTCATCGCGCGTGCGCGGCCGATGCACGCCGCTCTTCGTCGCCGGCAACTCCAGCACGCGAACATTGAAATCGCTCTTGCGCGACTTGAACGGCTCGGTGGCAAACAGCCTCCCCACCAACCGCCCCACATCCTTCTTCAGCTTCGGCATCTCCGCTTCGGTATAGCCCTCGCCGATCACCAGCAGATCCACCTTCTTCGCCGGCGGACCATTCTCGAGGAACGACCACACACGCCCGGCCGGCTTCCGATCCGCAGGATTCACGAACCGCGACGACGGATCGATCACCGTCGACCAGATCTGCTGGAACGCGAACTGCGCGTCGCGCTTCTTCAGCACCACCTGCACCGGCTCCTTCGGCCAGGGAAAACGCAGCGACTCATGAAACGTCGCCGGCCGCTCCCGCGCCTCGCTCGTCGTCTCCCACTCCCCGAACACCGACGCGAACCCGCGCGAAAACACCACCTGATTCGTATCGCGATCGATCACCTCGAACACATACTTCCCGAGGTTCGACGTATCGACCAGATACGTCCGGCTCCCCGGCCAAGGACCATCCGAAAGCACCCGATCCAGCGCCAGAATCTCCTCCCCCTTCGGCGTCGACGTATGGAAGTAATCGACGCGCATAGTCTTGTCGAGAAACAACTCATCGAACGACGCCCCCTGCGCGGTGAAGGCAGCAGCGAACGCGAAGAAGACGAGCAGAAAAGCACGAAGTCGCATGGATGGAGATCCCTTTCGAGCGCGGATTGTATCCGCGCGCAACGCCCTCTCTCCGCGCCACGCGCTTTGGAGTGCGGCCAGCTTGCTGCCGCTTTCGGTAGCGCCCCACGCAGCCGCACCGTTGCGCGTCAGCGGACGCCCAGCAAGACCACGCACGCCACTTGCAACCCGACGCCGCGGAGGTCAAGCATGGCAGCCAGCTACGGACAGAAAGCCGCAGAAAAAGTCGAAGAGAACCTGCACGAGCTCAAACGCGGCACGCTGAAAAGCGGCTCCGGCCAGAAAGCGAAGACCCGCAAACAAGCCATCGCCATCGGCCTCGCCGAAGCCAGACGCGCCGGCGGCAAAGTCCCCGCGAAGAAATCGTCGAAGAAATAGCCGCCCCGTCCGCCCAAGGTTGACGCCCAGCCCCACCTCCGCTATGTTGAGCACCCTTCGCCGGAAATAGGGTCCGAAGGCAGTTCGTTGACACAGATCCCAGGCGCTTAGCTCAGTCGGTAGAGCATCACCTTCACACGGTGGGGGTCAACGGTTCGAGTCCGTTAGCGCCTACCACTCAAAACTTCTCACGCCGCTTAGGTTAGCCAGACCGGGCGGCGTTTGCTTTTGTGGATACGCTCCGAAGTGTTACGCAAGCGGACCATATAGACGCCCTCATTCCGGGGACTTCGCGTCGTACTTCCTGGCCTGGAGCAGACTTTTCAGTAGGTGCGGTCAGCGTCGCAGGTAGCGCAATGTGCTGCCGGTCGCCTGCAGATCGTAGAACGCGTATTGCTCCGTATGCGCCGTTGTCATTTCGATGGCACCAGCCTCATTGAGACGCCGGACTGCGCGATTGAGTCGATCGAGCGGTAGCGCGGAGAGCGAGTGCAGCTCCTCATTCCCGAGCGGTCGTCGTTCGCGAAGGGCAATCTCGGCGACGCGTCGGTCGTCGTCCGCTGGCGCGTAGTCAAGATCGCCGGCCAGCGCGAGCGGCATGCGGTGTGTGCTGGAGAGCCACCGGCGGTGGAGGGTCGCAACGTTGTGCGACGTGAGTTCCTCAATCGCTGCCTCGATTTCGAGATCGTCGCAACCAAGGCGTTCCGGTAGCGCTTCAACATCAACGCTGCCTTCGCTGCGCCCGATCGTGTCCTCTGCGAAGAGCAAGCGAGCGATTTCCAGCGCGAGTGCGGTGAGACGAAATGGATTGCCCGATTGCTTCACTGCGGGAGTAGCGCTCGGTGCAGGCGCGATCGCAGGTGTGGGAAGGTCGAGTGTCGTGGCGAGAGCAGTTGCAAGCTTCTCAATGATGGTCATTGCGCGCTGGAGTTCCGGCGTGCGCAGCGCGAGTTTGCGGCCCACGATTGCATCCGGGTCGCTGGTCGCACCGAGGTACTCCTTATCAGCAACGCCCATGCGGTGCGCGAAGACGTGCCGTTTCTGAAAGATCCGTTGCAGGAACATCCACTCATCGGCGCCCAAGAGTGCTTTAAGTGTGTGGTGGAAGTTTTCGCGCAGGCGCTGGTCGGCGCTCGCGAGATTCTGGAACGAGAGCGCGATACCTGTCTTGCCGTTCTTGTTTGTGGCGCGGCTCGTGATGTCGCGCCCGAAGGCGTCGAAGGCGCTGACGAGATTCTGCAGCGCGTCGATGTGTGCACGCTCAGAAAGCGCGGCGTCGCTCGGAGATGCCGTGAGTGCGCGCCGCGTAACATCGAGGTTGTGGCGCAAGACGACGAGCGCGCTTGCAGCACTGCAGGACGGGCATGTCGCGAAGACGCCGTAGATACGAATTTCCTGTTGGCAGTGGTCGCACGTGATCGCGGTTTCGAGCGTCCGTTCGGTGTACCGCTTTGTTCGGACGTCAGCGTCGTCAAGCGTAACCTTGCCGACGCTCGAGAATGCTCGTGCCACATGCCTCGCGACTGCGGCGCGTGCAACGCTTTCAATGTACTCGCGCTGCTCACTCGTCAAGAAGTCCTCATCGGTGCCCGCTTTGCGGCAATACGGGCATGTCGTCTCGACAGTGGAGATCGTGCTGGTGTGCTCGCGAATCGCGAAGTACTCGGCGCAGGCTGGGCATTGTCGGCCGAGGTACCCATCCTCATCAGGCGAGAGCGTGATCGTCATGTCAGGCGCGTCATGTCGCGTTGAGCGTATCAACGATCCACTCGCTTGGCTGGTGCGCGTAAACGTACTCGTCGGCTGCACCGATGGTGACGCGGTTGCACTGCCCCACGCGTGCAGCGTCCACGGGAAGGATAGTACGGTCGTCCGGTCCGCTCATCTGTGCAAGCAAAGCGACGTGCGACGCGAGTGGCACGAAGATGGACGTGCTGCCCATGTACACCGGGTCATCGCTGGTGACGAAGGCGTCAGGTGCCGTCGCAATGAGGAATCGCCACGTCATGCCGCTCAACTTCTTGGCGAGGAGATCGTAGCGCATGATGATGCTGTTCTGGCGCGCACGTTCGGGCATGCGCTGCTCAAAGAGCAGGCGCAGTTGGTCGAGGTGGAGCGCATCGGCGAATCGTCCAGTGTTCGCAAGTGCTCGTTGGAGCTCGTCCCAATCAAACTCGCGGACAAGCTTCTCCCAGATGGGCTTGACACGCTTCTCGCGATTCTTGACGCGTTTGTGCAGGTTGCCGATGTAGTCGACAAAAGCGTGCTTCTCGGCGGTCGTGATCACCGGTCCGGTCGCCGTACTTGTTGCTTTGCGGATCTTCTCGATGATCGGCCTGCCGGCTTCCTCAAAAGCCGTCAGCTCATCCTCGATGTCCGGATAGTAATTCGGGATGACACCCGCTTTCTTCAGGCTGCGCTTGATGGGGTTATGGTGCGACTTGTTGCCCGGCTTCAGCGGTCGTCCGCGCTGGTACACCCAGATGAAGGCCGGATCGGTGGGGTCGGCAAACCCCTTGAGGTAGAACTTCGGTGTGGTGTGCTGATTCTCGACGTTTGATCGGTTGCCCATGGGGCTCTGAATTCTATGGCGAGGCGACCGATCTGGGACAGGCAAGTGCCTGGACAGCAGCGGGGAATCGCTCTTGACAGGCGCCTCGCGCGGGACTCTCGCCGCGCGTACCGTTTTCCGGGACAGGAGTAGCTGCTACGGGCCGTCCGGGCAAATCTACGCTAGGTAGAATTCCCACACTGACGTGACACCCGCACCGTGAAGGGGCACGATCGATGTCGTGGTACCCGCGCTCTCCCAGCTACATTTATGTAGCCATGTGCATCACGCGCATGGGGGAAACTACATGACGGAACCGAAAGAACGAATCGCAAGCCCATCGTCGTCGGGCGGCGAGGGAACATACTTCGAAGAGCATACGAACGCCTACTGGCTCGCTCTGCTCCTCGTGGATGCGATCCCTCCGATCGCGCTGGACGGCACGATTGCGAAGGTCAGCTTTCAGACGGAGCATCTCGGCTGGTCAACTGACGACGTGCTCGTCACGAGCCGTACGAGTACCGGCGACGTCCGGCAGCTCGCGTGTCAGGTGAAAAAGTCGCTGACCATCGGTGCTGCGAACGCCGAGTTCTCCGCGACGATCACTGATGCGTGGAAGGATTTCTCCAGCGCAAGTGTCTTCCGCGAGAACATCGACGCGCTGGCCATCGTCACGCAGCTCGGGACGAATGTCGTGCTGCGTGACTTTGCCGGACTCCTTGACTGTGCGCGTGCCTCCTCCACCGCAGCGGATTTCGGGCACCGCCTGACGGCCCCGGGCTTCGTTAACGCGGAGGTGCGCGGGCACGCTACGGTTATCGAGGAGATTCTCAAGGCTCACGAGGGAAGCGACGTCGATCGCGAGCGAATTTGGCGTTTTCTCCGGCACCTGTACGTCCTGAGCCTCGACCTGAACACAGCGACATCGCAGAGTGCCGCGCACGTACAAACGCTTCTCGCGCACACTGCCGCCGAGACTGATCGCATCGCGGCTGCCGCGGCGACGTGGAATGAACTCCTTGCGGAAGTGTCGCACGGAGCCCCAAAGGCGCAAGAGTACGAGCGTATCTCGCTGCCGCCATCGATTCTCGCCCGACACGCGCCGCTCTCAACGAACGATCGGCGTGTCCTGGATCGTCTCGCGCATCACTCGCGCGTCATTCTCGACGGCATCCGTACGATGATCGGCGACGACGTGCATCTGCCACGCACGAAGATCCTAACGCAGCTACTCGACCAGATGGAACGTTCGCGGGTGCTTCTCGTTGCCGGTGCAGCGGGCAGTGGCAAGTCCGCAGTCGTGAAAGAGGCGGCGGAGCTGCTCGCACGCGATCATTTCGTGTTCGCGTTCCGCGCCGAGGAACTGGCGCAGCCGCACTTCGACACCACGCTTACTGCGATAGGCGTTGCGCTGAGCGCCGAAGAACTCTCGGGTGTCCTCGCCGGCCAACCTCGGAAGATTCTCATCATCGAGAGTGTCGAGCGTCTCCTTGAGGCGTCCTCCCGCGAAGCATTCACCGATCTCCTCCGGTTCGTACAAAAGGATCCAACGTGGCGTCTGATTCTCACCTGCCGTGACTACTCGATCCAACTGCTGCGAGCGGCGTTCCTTCATGCCGCGGCGACGCCCCACGACACACTTCACGTCCCGCCACTGGACGACGAGGAAGTCGCAGACATTGGGAAGCACGCCCCGATACTCCAGCGGCTGCTGGACAACGATCGCCTGCGCGGGCTATTGCGTAACCCATACATCCTAAACATCGCCGTTCGCATGCCCTGGCGTGAGGGTGACCGCCTGCCGGAATCAGGGCGCGAGTTCCGCAGCCACTTCTGGCGGTCATGCGTGCGTGCGGAAGAGCGACGCGAGGGTGGGTTGCCGCAGCGGCGGGCTGATGCCTTCATGCAGATCTGTGCGCGTCGTGCGCAAGCACTGAAGCTTTTTGCGCCGATCTCCGGACTCGATGCAGAGGCAGTCAATGCGCTGGAGAACGACAGCCTCGTCGTGTTGTCTCCAGAGAATCCAGCGCTTGCGGCACCCGCGCACGACGTTCTCGAAGACTGGGGCGTTCTTGAATGGATCGAGCACCTCTACCAACAGGCAAACGAGTCGGTCGAGGAGTTTGCGCGCAGCCTCGGGGAGGCTCCGGCCGTGAGACGTACGTATCGCACATGGATCACCGAGCTCCTTGATCGCGACCCTCTCGGTGCCGATGCGTTCTTCGATGCCGTGGTGAGGGACGAACGGCTCCCGCAGCACTTTCGTGATGACACGATCATTGCGTTTCTCCGCTCAGCGCATGCAGCAGCGCTCCTGACGCGTCACGCATCGCGACTGGTCGAGAACGACAAGCGGCTGCTGCGGCGCGTCGTGCATCTGTTGCGCGTCGGCTGCGTCACGGTCCCTGCGTGGATTCCATCGCCAACAGCATCAAGCATCCTTTCCTATCCGGAAGGGGAGGCTTGGCCGACCGTGCTCTCGGTCGTCCGCGATCACCTGTCGTTGTTCGACAATCGGGATCGACAGCTCCTCCTTGCTTTTGTCGAAGATTGGGCGAAAGGCGTGAACTGGCAGTCGCCGTACCCGCCCGGTCACGAAGCGGCTGCTGCGATCACGCTGTGGCTCGTCGCGCGCTGCGGGGGCTACCAGTCCGAGGATCTTCTGAAGCGCGCGCTGAAGGTGCTCGTCAAGACTCCGGGATCTGATCCGTCGGCCTTTGCCAGCGTTTTTCGCGGTCAAGCTGGCGATGAGCGTGACCGCACAGCAGAAGAACTCCAAGAGATCGTGTTCGATGGCGTGGAGGGGTTTGCGGTCGCGCGTGATCTTCCGGAGCTCCTTGCCGAAGTCGGCAAGTCGTACTTTCTCGCTGCACCAGAAGACCTCGACGATCGCTACGGCTACTCGCACGGTATCGAGCTCTTCTTCGGGATTAAAGAATCGCGTGGCCACGGTCACCTGCCGCCCAGCGCAATGCGCGGCCCGTTCCGGCCGCTGCTACAGCATCACTGGAAGAAGGGGCGGAACTTCATCGTCGACCTGCTCAACTACAGCGCCGAATGGTACGGAAAGCGCCTCGGCCCTGACCGAGATATCGAGCCAGCATTCGAGATCACGCTGACGTTCGCCGACGGCACGAGGAAAACGCAGTGGGCGAATGCGCGGCTTTGGCAGCTGTACCGTGGAACAACAGTGACGCCCTACCCGCTGCAATCGGCAGCGATGGCGCTTGAGGCGTTCCTCTTTGAGGTGGCAAAGCAGGATGTGAACCTGCTCGATCCCGTTCTGCTTCAGTTGTTGCGCGCGAGTACGTCCGTCGCCGTAACGGCTGTTGTGGCAAGCCTCGCTGTCGCCTACCCGCGAGCATGCGGTGAAACGCTACTTGTGCTGCTCTCCAGTCCTGCGTGCATACGGTTGGACCGCGCGCGCATGGCAAGCGACCGGTCAGGTTCCCCGTATCCACGGCTCCCACAACACGACTCGTTGAACGAAATCTTCGCGAAGGAGCGCGCGGAAGCCGACGCGCAGCAGCATCGCCAGCAGGATCTCGAAACTGCAATCACGCAGATGCAGGCCAGCTCTTACGGACCGCGGGTGTGTGAAGCCATTGACAACCATCGGGCGGCGATCCCGGCCACCGCCGAGCAGACGGAAGAGCATCGACTCTGGCGACTCGCTCTGCATCGCATGGACTTGCGCAACTACGTGCCTGCCAAAGACACGGCAGCCATCAAGGACACCGTCCCCGCGAACTACATCGTCATCACCCCTGCTGCACCAGAGACGGACCTGCAGGAGATGGTGGAGGAGAGTGCGACGCGCCACGCACGCGTGAGCGAGCGAATGGGCAATCAGATGTGGGGTATCAAGGTGTTTGAGCGCGATCCCGGCACCTACGACCCGGCCGAGTGGCGCAACCAGCTCGCCGCTGTTCGAGCAGGCGAGGCCGCCCGTGATGTTCCCGCAGACGAGCTGTTCTTCGGTGACGGGGCCGGAGTCACAGCCGCAGTGTGTGTGCGCGATCACTGGGGCAACCTGACGTTGGACGAGCGCGCGTGGTGCGTGCGCCGCATCTGCGATGAAATTGCGCAGACAGCGGATGACTGGTCTCAGACCCCGCAGATGCTTGGTCTGATGAACGGGGCGGTACCAGCGGCGAGCGTCATCTCCGAGATCGTCATGCACACCGACGCCGCAGGGCGGGCAACAGCACTTGCGGAGCTTGCTGCGGCGCTCACGCATCCGAACCGTGAGGTACGCATGGCCGCTGCTCGGGGAAGCCGGGAGCTGTGGAGCGAGCACCGCGACCTCGCACTGCGTTGCATGCACGCGCTGCGCGTTGAAGCCATGACCTTCCAGCAGAGCTTTGACACGGAACAGGCCAAGCCCTACCGGAAACGCACGGAAGCAGGAAAGCTTCGGAGCAGAGCTGCATCGGTCGCGCGCAAGATCATCCGCGGGAAGCGTGCCGTGACCGCAGACGATGTCTCGACGTTCACGCTTAACGGGTGGTTCACCGCCGATGCGAGCATTGCGATTCTCATCATGCTCTCGAACGCGCCGGAAGAGCAGACGACCGTTGACTCATTCGCACAGGTCGCAACAACGCTTGTGGCGTGGTGGGAAGCAGATCGACACCATCGATCACAGCAGGAGCACTCATACGAGACCGAGTACGCTCTCAAGGAACTGCTCGCCGAAGGACTCTTCCGCGTGCCGGAGAGCGACGCAGCGGAGATCGTGCAGCCGCTCCTCGACGCCGTCGACACGCACGCAGACAAAGTCGCTGATGTTCTCCATGACATCATCATTCGCCAAGACCGCAACCACTCGACCCCGCGGTTCTGGTTCCTGTGGAAATTGTTCACCGATCGTGCCCGCACCGCGCGATGGCTCCCGAACATCGATTCCGAGTATGCGTGGGGGCACCAGCTCCTTGACTGGGTGTTCCTCGCGCGCGGCTGGAAGGACAACACGCGGCACTGGACGAGCCTTGAAGGACACGCGCACAACATTCACGCCATATTCGAGCAACTCCCGCTGTCCCGAGCCATGCTTCGCCGATACCTCCTCTTTCTGTATCACGTAGGAGAACAGTCACTGCCCGAAGCGTTTATCCGGCTGCACGCGAAGATGCGCGACGCGAACGCGCCGGAACTCCTCGGCGAAAGGGACAGCGCGTACGTGCTTGAATCGGTCTTGCTGCGGTACGTCTACGCAAAACCATTCGAGCTCAAGCGCCGCAACGATATGCGCGCCGCGGTCCTGTTCCTCCTCGACGCACTCGTGGAAACCGGCTCATCGGCGGCGTTCCGCATGCGCGACGACTTCGTGACCCCGCTCTCAAGCCAGCAGAATCACCAAACGAAACCTGAGCCGGTCAACGCATAGGCAGCATGCCCTGGGCAGCTTTCAAGCCTCCGTGTGGTGTTCACCTAGTGTTCACGCGGTCGGACTACGGCCATCCTAGGACATCTCGGGACGTCCACGGACGCTCGCAAACCATTGAAACCACGTACATTCTAGGATATCCACGGACGGGGATCGTCATTCACACGGTAGAGGTCGTTGTCGCCCTAACCCACACGATCGCAGCAATTTACGCAGGTTTACCTGGCTTGAATCGCTGAACCTCACCATTCGCAGGTGTGCTTCGCCGCTTTCCGGGGAGATTCGGGAGTGCGCCTGCTCGTGTCACTCAGCGAGCGAGCCGCGCCGGAGGTATTGATCTCCGGCCGCCACTTTGACCATTTTCGCATACTTTCGTCAGCACTCGAAAGTGGGAGGGGGAGTGCGGATCGATCGAGCATGCGAAGAGTTCCTGCGAGAGAAGCGCATATGCCCTACTCGTCAAGCCGACGAGTCGACCGCGCCGCGCATTTACTTGTTTGAGCTACCCGAGGTAGGAAAATTACGCTGCGCGTCACTCCTTTGGTAGACCATGGAGATCCGGGGAGTACTGAAGCGCGTTCTCAACGACGTCGTTGGCGGTCTCGCTGTGGGCGCGTCAGTCGACTGGCCGACCGTCGTAAAGCAACTCGATGAAACTCATCGCGAGGCGCTGCGCTTCGTCGACTCAGATCCGGGCCAGACCGTGAGCGTCGTCTCGGCGGCGAACCTCCTCGCTGATTGCAAACTCGGCCTCATCATCGACCTAGGCGCCCTTCACAAAGCAATCGGACAGCTCGATCTCGGTAATGGGTGGAACACCGCCTTCACGGACCTGCTTAGGCATGGAAAAGCGGTAAAGCTTGCGAAGAAGATTCCCCCGCTAGGATGCACAGCAATCCACTGGCAGAAGTTCGTCGATATTTATGCGGGGCCACTCGGTTATCCGAGCAAACCGGATCACGAGCGGCTTTGGAACGACATCCGGAACGGCGCGCGCAAGCTGCCACTTGAGGATCTCGACCTTGCGAACCCTTCGGGCTCCACGAGTTCATGGGTGACGGCGGACGACCATGACGGAGACACGCTGAAGACGGGCGATCCGAACCGCGACGTCTACGACGCGCTCGGACTGTACTGGGACCTCACGGAGCCGACCACGCGCGCCGTACTGATCTGCTGTGGCCTCGACATGCGCGAGCGCGCGGCGCAGTCGCTGCATTGCCCGAGTAGTGTAGACGGATGGAACAATCTTTTCTTCGTCTCGCGCCCGCAGCACGACGACCCGTGGCCGCACCACGGGAGCGCGACGGCACGGCCGACGTCTGATGCGCCTAGCATGCCGGAAGCGATTCACGGACCGGCGCAGGCGAGTCCGGCGTCGGTGGAGATCTTCGCGTTACGCGACGAAGTCACAGTTGGTGATCGCGTGGTTGAGTATGGTGATGCAGTGATGCAACGCGCCATCGGTCGTGTCCGGAAGGCCGCGGGTTTATGAAGCCATATGCATTCGGCGAGCTCTTCTCGAGGCCTACGGATCTCGAGGATTGGATAGGTGACTTCTGCGCGTTGCGCGAGCGTCCGCGCATCGCGGGACCTTCTTTTCCGGCCTTGACGGCAGAACTGTCACATGCCGACTGGGTTATCAAACAATTTGTGCTTCTCGGATCCACTCCGGGTGCCCGCGATTCGCTACGTCAGGCGATCGCATACTTGATCGCGACGCTCGGCGGCCGTGAGCCGTCGGCCGAGGCACGCGACCAGATTGTCGGGACGCTCCTCGACGTCGCCGGTAGGCTTGAATTTGTCGAGGTAACGTCGTATCTCCGCCACTGGGCACGCCAGCAGTGGTTGCGCGAAAAGCACGTCTATTTGAAGGGCAACAAAGAGGTGCCACTCCGTCGGGCAGTATGGACACTCCTCATCAAATGGGGATCGATCGACAACGTGGTCCCGAATCTAACGGTCGAGTTGCGTCAGCTCGCACTTGAAAAGGAGGTCGGAACGGCGCAGGTTTGCTTCCTTGCCCTCGGCGAACGCGATCCGGCCGCGGCGCTGCGTATCCTTCCGGATCTCGCGAGGCAGTGGCACGAAGCCTACTGGACGAGCGTCGTCGAGCAGTTTCTCCGTTCGGTGACGATTTCGGCGCTGCTTGACAGTAGTCTCGAGGACGCGTGGGCCGTGGCACTGGGGCAGTGCTTCTATGAATCGGATCTCGACCAGTACATCCGGCCGCCGAGGGCAATCGCCGACTTTGACACGGAGCGCCCGAATAGACTGCAAGACGTCCTCCTTGTCGTCGGCATCGACGCTTGGCCTACGGTAAAAGGCGTCCTCCTCGTCGCACGTGACGGCACCAAGCTGGAGGTCAGCACGCGCAAGGAGATCGCAGTCGTCGAAAAATCGACACTCATTCCCGAGAGACCGATGCCAGTATTCGAGATGTGAGATGAGCAAGAGCGATTTTCAGCAGCTTCGCGATCGCGCACACCGTTGGGCCGGATGGGCCGCTGGAATTCGCGCGGCGACAGAGTTCGACAGCGCGAAACCGTACATTGAGGGCTTCTTCCCGCTCGTCGACACGAGCGAGATCATCGAGTACGCACGCCCGAGCTCGCTTTTGCGCAACGAGTACCCAAATCGCCTCGATCTCGCGATCAATCTCCTCTTCGCGCATCGGGCATCGGTGTATGTCTCGGGGCCCCACGCCCGGGAGCTACAGGGGATCCGCGCTGTATGGCACGAACACCTGAATCAGGCGCTCGAGACGCTCAAACTCATGCGCGCGCATTTCAACGAATTGCCGGATGTGAAGATCGTGAAAGAAGGGCTGTTGCGGTTCCGTCGCGACGGCATTCGCGAAAAAACAGAGCAACTCGTCAGGCTGTTGCGCGAGAACTATCGCTGGATCTTCTCGGCTTCGCAAATCCCACCCAACCGCTTCGACAGCCTCATAGCGCGCCTCTGCATTCCTTCCGCAAAACAACTCGGCCTCCCACCCGACTGGCAGTACCAGCCCAACCGGGAGCGCGCTGCGGACTGGCAAAAGCGCCTTCATGATACCGGCCTCGGCAGACGCGAACCAGGCCCAAACCTAATTGATGCTTACGCGCTCGATCAGCTCGAGGAGATTGCCAAGCACCGCGCGAACAAAGTACTCCCGATCCTTCTAACGCACAGCGGAAAAATATTAGAGGCACTGAAAAGGATGCGGGAGAAGAAAGACCCGAATTTCTTCCGTATTCATGGCGTGTCCCTGGTTCAACCGCCGGAACTCATCCTCGTGCAGCGCGTGCGCGACGACGCGATGAAACAGGGGAATGCCACGGTGATCAACGAGGAGCTAGCACGGCAGCAGGCGCGCGGCGAGACGATCGCCGAATTGTTGGCATCGAAGAAAACTACGGAGATCGCCGGCTCATATGAAACGCTTGATAATGAGATCGAGGAGTTCGAGAGGAGTTGGCAGCAGTGGGACGCATTGCGCCAAGTGCTGACGACTCTCGAGGAGAAGGACAAGAGTCCATCGCTCGGCATGCTCGAGGGTCTGGACGCGATCCTGCGCGAGACGTCCGGCGCCGACGCCGCCGAACTGAAGCAACAAATCCAAGCTGCCCTCGACCAACTGATTGGCCAAGTCGGCCAGCTACAGGGAGATCTCGCGAGCCGCATCGCGCCACCGGCTACGCCCACTGGCGGCCTCTCGTTGCATCCCTTCGTGCACGACGAAATCGCGACCGTCGTCGTGCGTTTTCAGACCAAACAGCGCGTGCCATCGGCTGCCTACCCGCTAACCGCCTTCCGTTTTCGCGACCCGGCGATGATCGCCGAACTTGAGAAGATGGACGCTGCAGTCACCGAGGCCCGACAGGCGAAAGGGTCGAACCGCGCCGAGGAGCATCTGCACGAGATGTGGCGGGCCCTGCAGGCGCGCCTGCTCGACGCAAACGAGCGATCTGTGGAGTCGTATCTTCTTTTCTCTGATCTTTACCTCGCGCAGGAGCGATGGTGGCAGGCGTATGACATGGCACGCGCCGGGATCACGACGCTCAGCCACAGCGGTGGCGAAGCCGAGCTCGTGATGACGGAATTGCTGCTCGCACGCGCCGGCGCCGGCCGCGCGTTCGTTCATGCGGAGCGAATGGATTTCCCCGGTATGTGCGAGGCGTACCTCCAGAAGGCAATGGACGATTGCCTCCTCGCGCTCGAGACTCAGAACAGGCTGGGCGAGGAGAAGGCTGACCCCCGCGTTCTACGAGAGCTTGCCGTCATTCTCTGCTCCGCACACGATCCGGTCTACGGACCGTCACCAAAGCGCACGTCGGTAATACTAGCAATCGACGCAGATCGTGTGACTCCCTGGATCGGCAATGACGTGGAATTGGATCCCCTCTATGTTGCCGGTGCGTTCGCGCGTAAAGCATACGAAAACTGCGTCAAGAATGTCTCAACGACGGTCCTATTCCTGAACACACATCTCTACGCTATGACCGAGATCGATCGGCGTCTTATTGACGCGAACGACACGCCACGATACGAGCAGGAGCGGAGCGATCTGGCGACCGACCTTATGACGAGGCGCCCCGACGATCCGAATTTCCTGGATACGTTGATGTGGCACGCGCTCGTCACTGCGATTAGCCCGAGGGTACCACCGCTTGGGACGGCCGACGAAGCCGTCAGGTTGGCGCGCCAGTATGCTGACGGCCTTGACAAACAGCCGAAACTCGGTGAGACGGAGTACTACCACCGTCTCATCCAATACCATCAAGCGCGTGTCCGAAAGAAAACCGCGACTCAAAGTACCTAGCTCTCAAACGAGAAAAGCCTTGCGCGGGCCGTCCACGTCAGGCGCTGTTTCGAGGCGTTGCTCCTGCAGACTGCGATCGCCGCCGAAAGCACGAACGCTGGCTACGCCGAATTACGGTAGATGGAATCCCTCTGCCAGAACGATGCTGCGACCGGACACCACGTCAGTGTTCGCGGAGTGTTCGCAGGGTCCGCCTACGGCTATCCTAGGCAATCCCGGGATGTCCCGGGTCGCTCGTAAACTACTGAAACCACGGACATCCTAGGATATCCAGGGACGGGGATCGTCATTCACACGGTGGGGGTCAGCGGTTCGAGTCCAGCGCCTACCAAATCGCAAATCCAAAACGTTAGACAGGCTACCGATCCGTTTCGCGCCACAAAGCCGTCTCGTCGTCCGACACAACCTCCTGCCGAGCACCAGGCGCCGAGGCGGTCGTCTCCGCCGCGTTCCGTTCGCGCAGCGCGCCTAGGCCGGCGGCAAGCTCCGTCAGCTCCTCGCGCATGCGCGCCGTCTCGTCGCGCGATTGGCGGCGGAGCGTGTGCATCGCCGCGAGGAGAGCACGATCGATGGCGCGTTGCTGCACCCAGAAGACGCGGATGCAGCGCAGCACCAGGCGCCGCAGCGGCGTCATGAGAGGCCGCATCGGCGACGGGAGGTCGGGCCGCGGCGATCCGAGGAGGGACTCCGCGGCGTTTGCGTCGATCTCGAAGGCGTCCATCTCGAGGAATCTTGCGGTTCGATTGTCATCTCGGTTGTTTGTGCGGAGGGGGAGTGCCGGTGCTCATCGAGCAGGCGTCGCAGTAGCGGTCCGCGTGCGCGGGGGCTGTGCAGCGCCTGAATGTCGGCGCGCGCGCGAGCGCCGACGGCGGCGGCAGCGCCGGGGTCGGCGTAAACGCGCGCCATCTGCTGCGCCGCAAAGGCGACATCGGGCTCGGCCCAGCGCGAGCGGGGTGGATACGGCGGTGCGTTGTCCCCGACTTCGGTGAGGCGTGCCGGAACCAGAAAGCTGTTGGACTCGTTCGCGAACTCGAGCGTCGAGGAGTACGCCGTGCTGATCACCGGCTTGCCCAGCGCCATGGCCTCGGCCACTGTCAATCCGAACCCCTCCGAACGATGCAGGGAGACATAGCAGTCGCAGGCGTCGAGCATCGAAAAGTAGTCGTCGCTCGAGACATATCCGTCGCGAATGACGATGTTGGACCGGCCCGCCGCGGCGATCCACAGCTCTTCGTCTTCTGCCCCATGGCGCTCCGCGTTGGTGGTCTTGATGCAGAGCACGACCTCGGGGCGATCGGCGAAGGCCTGCCGGAATGCGGCCACCACCGCCAGGGGGTTTTTCCGCCGGAACACACTGTCGTAGTCGAAGCAGAACAGAAACAGGAAGCCTTCCGGCATCCCGAGCTCGGCGCGCGCGCGCGAACGCACCTCCGGCACCACCACCGGCAAGGGGAAGGCGCGCACCGGTTTGGTGAGGCTGCGCGACAAGGCCGCCGGTGAAACTGCTGATGCCCCAGACTTCGTCGACATAGCTCTCGCTTCGCGCCATCACGGCGGGCCCGCGTCTTCTACGCCGGCGTCGGCCTGGCCATGGTGGCCGCGCTATCCGTCGCGCCGATTGCGGTGCGAGGGTGAACAGCCCCTCACTGCGGAATAGTGAAACAGGATGTCCATGGACAGGGATCGTCATTCACACGGTGGGGAGCACGTTTTGCGCGCCGCGTGCGCGCCGACGGCAGCCTGAACCGCGCTTTCGCTAGCCACGCGTCAGCACCTGCCCGGGGCGTGCGCCGGTAGACTTGCCGTCGTGCCATACCACGGTGCCATTGACGATCACGCTGTCGATGCCTTTCGCCGCCTGGATTGGCCGGGAGAACGTCGCGGCCTCATCCACCTCATCGGCATCGAAGATCGTGATGTCAGCAGCCATGCCGGGCTTCAGTACACCGCGGTCCTTGAGGCCGAACGTCCTCGCAGGCAGCCCCGTCATCTTATGCACCGCGGCCTCCAACGGGAACAGGTTGAGCCGGCGCGAATAGTGCCCGAGTACGCGGGCGAACGTGCCCCAGAGGCGCGGGTGCGGGAAGACATCGTGCGGCAGCCCGTCAGAGCCAATCATTGTGTGCTCAAAGGCCAGGATGCGCCGCACGTCGGCCTCGTCCATCGTGAAGTAGATGGCGCCCGCGGGCAGCAATTGCTCGAGCGGAATCCTGATATCGGCGAGGTCCATGCCGGCCACTTCGGGATGCGGTTTGGACCAGGTCACCAGGGTCTTATGCGCGCCCGCGGCACGGCTCGCGGAGAGGATGGTTGACGAGGCGGCGTACGGGTAGCAATCGAGGCCGATCGCTTGGCTGCGCATGCGCTCTTCGATCAGCAGCAGCGTCTCGCTCGAGCGGCCGTGATTGGATGCACCCGCCACCTTGTGATGCGAAATCACCACCGGCACGCCAAGTTCGCGCCCGATGCGGAAGGTCTCCTCCAGCGATTCGACGACCCTGTCGCCCTCATTTCTCATGTGGGTGACGTACACGCCGTTGCGCGCTGCCAGGGGGCGGCACACCTCAATCACCTCCGCGGCCGGCGCGGCGCGCGCCGGCTCGTAGAAGAGACCCGTCGAGACGCCGATGGCGCCCGCGGCAAGAGCTTCGTCGGCGAGCGCGCGCATGCGCCTCACTTCTGCGGGGGCCGCCGGGCGTTCCACGTTATCCATCGTCTGCAGCCGCAGCATGGTGTGGCCGACCAATAGCGCGCAGTTGGTGGCCGCCGGCTGGGCGCGCAGCGCGGCAACGTAGTCGCGGAAGGACGTGAAGCTGAACCAACTACCGTTCTCGTCGAGCAGATCGAGCGGCGGCGGCACCGGCTTGTCCATGCCTCTCGGCGCCGGCGCGAGCGAGATGCCGCAGTTGCCCGCCACCACCGTGGTCACACCCTGGCTCACTTTCGGCGTCATCTCGGGCGCTGATAGCATCAGCCGATCGTCGTGTGTATGCGCATCGATGAAGCCTGGCGCGACGATCCTGCCGCCGGTATCGATCTCGACGTCAGCGCGCTCATTATCGAGCCGCCCAATAGAGGCGATGCGCCCGTTCTTGACGGCGATGTCGGCGGCGAAGCGCGATGAACGCGTGCCGTCGATTACCGTGCCGTTGCGGATGAGCAGGTCGTATTTCATTGAGTCCACCTTCACTGCGCCGCGGTTCACTTACCTCGGCCTTGCCAGAGCGTTGCTATCCATGCGCCCAATCTATGCCTCCAGCGCGGTGCGTGCACACGATCGAACACTCTTCGCCAAGATCGGCTAACGCGATGCGGTGGCATCGTTGAGGAGCGACGGCGAAGCAGACGGTCCGCCGCCGCAAAGCACCCACGCTTTCCAGCCTTGACACGACACCAGGGTTCAACTGCTAAAGATCCCGATAGCGACGATCGCTGTGCGGGTTCTCTAATGGGGACATGGAAAACCTGAATGAGCATCGGATCACAGTCTTCGGCGCGTATGGTCACACCGCGAACTTCGTCATCGCAGAGTTGCGCCGGCGGGGATTCACGCCGATTCTCGCGGGTCGCGACGCTCTGAAGTTACGCGCCGCGAGCGATGCGCATCCTGGTTCCGAGGTGCGCGTTGCGTCTGTGGATGATCCTGCGTCGCTCGATGCCGCGATGAACGGGAGCGGCCCGATCATCAATTGCGCGGGACCATTCCTCGACACGTCGGTGCCGCTCATCGAGAGCGCGATCCGATCGCGCATCCCGTATCTCGACATTGCCGCGGAGCAGGCGGCCGTGCTCCATGTCTTCGATCGATTCTCGACCGACGCGCGCGCCAACGAGATCGTGATCGCTCCGGCTCTCGCGTTTTTCGGCGGACTCGGCGATCTCATGGCGACGGCGACTCTCGGTGATTGATGAAATCGGAATCGCGGTTGCCCTGGACTCCTGGCATCCGACGCGAGGAACTCGCATCACCGGTCAGCGCAACCCGGGTCCGCGTTACTTCTTCACGAATGGTGTGATGGAACGGAGAGATCCCGCGCTTGGATCCGCATGGAACTTTCCCGAGCCGTTCGGGACGCAGGATGTGGTCTCGCTCTCGTTTGCGGAAACGATCGTCATCCCACGGCATGTCCGCACTAACGACATTCGCTCGTTCATGAGCGAGACGGCACTCCGAGACATTCGCAACCCGGACACGCCGGCTCCGGAGCCCGCGGACGCGAGTGGACGGTCCTCGCAGATCTTCCTGATGGATGTGATCGTGCGCCGCGGAGACGAAGAGCGGCGGATGGTTGCGCGCGGACGCGACATCTACGCGATCACGGCGCCCATCGTGGTCGAAGCAACAGCACGGATTCTGCAGGGACTGGCGCGGAAGAAAGGTGTGGTCGCCGCGGGAGAAGCGTTCGACGCACGAGATTTCTCAACGCGCTGAACGCGATCCAGATCACGACGATTTAGAACGCGGCGGCTCATCAGCGTGTTTGAAGCACGATGCCTGAATTCGTCGTGCAGAGACTGCTGCATTCGCCGATCGTCGCGGTCAGCGACACGAATTGCCACGGAAGTCATCGGCTTCCGAGTGCCGAGGAATGCACGACCACCACACAACTCGTATTTCCGTATCGCGGTGTGTACGTCCGTCATTTCGGACAGGAACAGATTGTCGCTGATGCAAATCGAGTCTTGTTCTTCAATGCCGGCGAGGGCTATCGCGTGAGCCACCCGATCGCGGGTGGAGATGCCAGTCTCACGCTGGTCCTCGATCCGGAGCGACTGCGCGAACTGACACCAGCCGCGTTGTTGCAGCGCAACGCGACCACGTCTTTTCGCCAGCAGAATCTGCGGATCGACGCGGGCACGCAGGCACTCGTGGCGATGCTTGGTCACCGCCTCCGCGCGAACATCGCCGAGCCGCTGGAGGCAGAGACGCTCGCGTTGACGCTCGCGCGTCGCGCCCTCGATACGCGCACTTCGCGCACAACGAGTGGAAGCGCGGGACGTCAGAAGCTCGTCGATCGCGCGAAGCTCGTGCTCGCCAGTGAGCCAGAGCGGCGATGGACGCTTGCGGAGATCGCCGCCGAGGTGAACGTAGTTGGGTATTTTCAGGTTGTTCGCGATCCGCACGCGGCGATCGTTCTTGCGCAAATGCTCGATTCAACGTCCATCCCCAATCCTGAGCTTGTGATGGCGGTATCGAATCAGCGCGACGCAAATTCGAAACAAGTGCTCCATCGCTTTGCGCAGAGATTTCCGGACTATGCCGATCACACCAAGGCTGCCTCCGAACGCATTTCGAGCGCCCAATTGAGATGCGTCAGATAGAGACGTGCGCGCATCCGACCTCGTTGATATCGGCGAGGTGCTCCCATTCCTTCGCGGTGGCTCCTTCCGCGTCGACCACCACCCAGAGCAGGGGCGAGAGCGGCCGGTGCTGCGCCTCACACCGCTCGATTGCACGCTGCGCGTACTCGAGATCGACGCCCGGGCGTCGGGATGAAGCGGACTTCGAAGACCGCTGGTTGCATAGCGGATTAGACATCCTGGCCCTTTGTTTGCTATTCTGTGCGAGCGGTAGTGGCAACACTACCAGCACATGGCAGGATGGATTGACTTCTCGAAGCTAACCCTCATTTTTTCAACGCTTTGGCAGCACATCGAGGCAAATCTTTCCGTCCGTTCTGGATCCCCAATCACGCTGAAGAGGAGTTTGAAGATGAAGAGCTCGAGTCTTTTTCGTTCCTTGTTGGTGCTCCTGGTCGTAGCTATTTTTCCGCTGTCGGTCTCCGCGGCCTCGCCGGCGAGCGGCAGCATCGCCAGCAAGAATGACGAGGCGACCTGGAACGGCGGGCCGTTCTACGCGTCCAATCCGGCCACGACCGGCGGTCTGGTCAAGCAGGTGCCATGCGACGTCGGCGAGCCGTCCTGTGACTCGTTCCGCCTGACGGTCAGCGGCGGAGGAATCAAGCAGATCCTCGTCGCGATCGCTCCGGCCGCCGGCTTCGAGGCCGACGACTACGATCTGCACATCTACAACGATCAGGGCGTCCGCGTTGGCGAAGACGCGGATGCGGACGGCTATGAGTCCTCGGTGATCAGTACCACCGACGGTTCGGCCTACTACGACGTACGCGTCCAGGCTTACCTCGTCATGCCCGGTTCGTCGTACTCCGGCGTGGCGCAGCCGAGTCGCGGGGAGCCGGTCGATGTGGTCACCGAATGTCTGGAGCTCGTGCCCGAGAACCTCGGCTCGCCGCTTCTTGATGGCGGAGAGCGCGTCGAGCTGTCGGTGATGCTGCTGCTCGACGGAACGGACGCCGAAGTGGCGAAAGCGATCATGGCCAAGGCTGCCGCGTCCTACCTCCCTCTCAACATCGACCTCGTACTGAAGAAGACGAAGGCGGTCGCCTACACGACGTCAGTCTCGACTGACATCATCGCCGCCGCGAAATCGACGGTCGGCGGCAAGCCACCCGCCGGCATCGACATCGTCGGCGTCTTCACGAACAAGGCGATGCAGAGCGCGACGGGCGGCGCAGGGACGGTGGTCGGTCAGGCGGACTGCATCGGTGGGATCCGCTGGGACACGACGTCGTTCTTCGTCGCCAGCGACATCCGGAACATCGAGAATCCATCGACCGGGACCACGGGAACGCTCAACTCGATGGGACTGAACCCGAACGTCGACGCCGCCTCCGAGGTTTTCGCACACGAGATCGGCCATCTCATGGGCGCGCACCATCACTACGCGAATTGCGTCGAGGGGATGCTCACCTCGGCCGCGCCGAACGACGTCTCTCCCTGCACCCTGATGTTCCCGGCGGTGAACTTCGCCTCACTGAACTTCGCGGCGCTCGAGGGGATCACCGTTCGAGGACACGCCGTGAATCACGCGAAGCCGTAGGCGCCTGACTTGGGAGTTTTCGCAGCAAAAATACGTGAGCGAAAATGCCGGCCGAGCCTATGGCAACCTGTAGGACGGGTTTAGCACCCCGTCCTACACGGTGGCCTGGCCCTACCGATGGCAGCGATCCGCGTGGAAAGAATTGAGAGCGGGAATCAGCGAAGAGCGTGGAGACTCACGGCCCGCGAGCTCCCGAAGCGCGACGATCGGTGGGCTTTGAATACGACGACGCGGGCCGCGTCACCAAGCAGATCCTACCGGACCTGCGCGAGATCGCATTGGCATATGACGCAGACGGCAATCTCACATCGGTGACACCACCCTCCCGTCCGGAGCATGCGTATGAATACAACCGTGTCAATCTGGCCACAGACTATGTTCCACCCGCGCTTGCCGATGCCGGAAGAACGGAGTACATCTACAGCGTGGACCGCGAGCTGGAACAAATCGTTCGCCCGGACGGCAGCGCCATCGACCTCGACTACGACTCCGGAGGACGGCTCCAGTCGCTCGCCGCGAGTGGCATCGCTCGCAGCTTTGGCTATGACGCCGCCGGAAACCTGTCGTCGATCGCCGGAGCGTCGTCGTCTATCTCGTATCAGTACGACGGCTCGACACCAACGCAAATGAGCGTGAAATTCGTCTTCATCCGCGGTCAGGTCTCGGGCTGGGGCATGATGACCGTTGGCACGGCTGGCAAAGGTATTACTGGCGAGCCGCAGTTCAATTACGCAGTCGTGACGACGCGGGAACTGCAGCGGGATGGTCGGCATGAAACGGCGATGACGCTTTCGCAGCTCCCCAAGGTTATCGAAAAGTACCTGAAGTGATAGCGACCAACAAGGCGGTTGCTCCCCTCGCACCGAAAGGCGGTGGATAGGAGAATCAATGCGGAGCCGTTGTCGAAACAGCGTTTTTTTTACTTCGGAGGTGTCGGGCACAGTGAGACCAGCGACCTGGAGGCCTCGAGTATCGTATTGGCCGACGATACGGTGGGCGGCAATGCAGACGTCTTGGCACAGGTCGCGTCACAGTTCCATGGAAGCACGATCGCCGGCGAGCTCATTACATCCTACGGCGCAAAATGAACAATCCGAACGCATACCGGCGGATGACGCGTACTCAATCAAGCTTCTTCGGCTCGATTCCTTTTCCCTGCCGGACGGGAGCTACGATTGGGACAAGCTCAACTCTCTGTACCCCGACGTCAAGGCGATCCTTAAAGTGTCGAAGCCTGCTGTTGATTCGCTCCTCACCGTTGGAATCGTTCGCTGCGAGTTTATTACAAGGCAAGGCTTCGCCTGGGGCGCTTTTACCGAGCTCCAGCGACAACCGGACGGATCCTGGTCGCACACCAGAAGCGTCGTGGGTGACATCCGCATTGTTGAACCATCAACACGCGCAACCTGGCCCCGCAGCAGCGGCACCTGACCGCGCGACGATTCGCAGAACCCCAGAAGCTTAGAATGCGGCAGATACGGCATTCATGCGCGACTACGCCGTGACGGACACGCGCTCAACTCGCGAGCAGCGCGCGCAGGTCGCGCTCGATGCCGTGCAGGCCGAGGCGTTTCACGTCGGGCAACATTTCGGCGATCAGTTTTTCCAGCGCGCGGCGATCGCCGGCGCCGTGGAGTGCTTCGGCCAGGTTGGCCTGCTGTTGAATCAACAGGCCTTGCGTTTTCCACTCCGCGGCCATCCGCACCGTCTCGCGGCGAAGCTCGACTGCGCGCGGCCAGTCTCCCAACGCAACGGCAACGCGAGCCTCGATGCCGAGGAGCGAGAAACGGGCGCTGTCGGAGCCGTCTTCCGCGACCGCCTTGCGACGAATCTCGAGACGCTTCCGCGCCGAGGCGGCATCACCGCGACATGCATCGGTCCAGGCCAGCAACGCCTCGATGCCTCGCGCAGAGCGCGGGTCGCCGGCCGTCTCGAGCACCGCCATCGCTTCGCGGGCACGCGCCTCCGTTGCATCCGGCCGTTTGGCTGCGAGCTCCACCCACGCCAGATCCGCCAAATACCGGCCTACAGTAAGAGAGACGCCGGCGCGGCGGGCTTTTTCCAAAGCCGACGTGTAACGCTCGCGGGCCAGGTCGAGGTTGCCCCTGGTTTCCTCGAGATAGCCGCGTGCGCGATCGACCGACGCGCTGGCGAGCTGGCTTCCCACGCGCGGCCCCAGTGCTTCCGCTTCGGCGAGGTAGGCTTCGGCGCGATTGAGATCGACGTTCTCGATCGCCACGATGGCAAAGTTCCCCAGAGTCGACATCAGAGTCTGCCGGTTTCCGGAATCCCGCAGCGCCTTGAGCGCCGGCTCGATGGCGGCGTCGACTGCCGCCACGTCGTCGGCCCAGTTGAGGATCGCAAGACGGTACGCGAGCACACTGCCCTCCGCCCAACGGTCGCCGATCCTGCGCGCGCCGGCGAGCGCCGCATCGACACTGGGAATGGCTTCCGCGAACTCTCCGCGCTTGCCCGCCTGCACTGCGAGCAGTGCGCGAGCCATGATCTCTCCGCGCGCATCTCCCGCCGCGCGAAGTCCCGCGAGCGCTGTTTCGAGCACCTCCTGCGTTTCCTTGCCGCTCGCCGTTCTGCTCATCACGGAGGCAAGCTCGAGTCGCGCGGCGGCAGCTTCGCGAGAAAGCCCCGCGGCGTCATCGCGCTTGGCCAGCGACTCGAGCGCGCGCCGCGCTTCCTCTCTCCGATCGAGGCGGCCGATGGCCTCGGCGTGAATGCGCTCGGCGCGCAGGCCGAGTGCGATGGCGCCGAGCTTCTGCGCGTGGTCGCGCACACGCGTCGCCGCGGCCGCCGCTCGCTGATACTCGGAGAACTGATGTGCGATCTGTGCTTCCAGCAGGTCGATGCGCGGATCGCCGTCGGATTCACTGCCCAATTGCCGCAACCGCCCGAGGACCGTGTCCGCTGCCTCGGTGCGCCCCGAAGCGAGGAGCGCGCTCGCCAGCGCCATGCCGACGTCGACGCGCTCGGGTTGACGCGCGAATAGTTCTTCGAACGCGGGAATGGCTTTCGGCCAATCGTGATTCGCAGCCAGGGCCGCGGCGCGAATTCGCTCCACCTCGTCGCGCGACAGACTCGTTGCGCCAGATGCAATCAATCCGCTGGCGCGCCGTGCGGCATCCGCAGCGCGGCCAACCTCGCCGAGCGCATTCTCGGCGCGCGCAACGCCGTCCCACGCCAGCGCCTCGCCCGGATTCTGTCCGCGTGAAGACGCCGCCGCCCGGCGAAAACTGTCGCGCGCCGCGGCAGCTTCGAAACGCTCCAGATTCTGCGCGCCATCGGACAGCCATCGACCATCCGCTTCGTAAAAAACAGCCAGCTCACGCGGCGGGCCGGAGATCACCGCACGCCAGCGGTTGCTCAGTTGCCAGCCCGTCACGAGAAGCATCGCCACGACCGCAACGGCAACGGCGACGCGATGACGGCGAAAGAACTTGACGGTCCGGTAGATTCGGTCTCCGCGCCGCACGGCCACGGGCCGGCCATCGAGGACGCGTCGCAAATCGTCCGCAAATGCCGCGGCCGAAACGTAACGGGCCTCGGGCTTCTGCCGCAGCGCCTTGAGCACGACTGCGTCGAGATCACCTCGCAGCGTCTTGCGCCACTGCGCTGCGTCCGAGCGGCTCATGGCAAGGTTGCCTGTGAACGCGGCCGACGGCGGTTCCGTGTCCCGCTCAGGAATCGCCTCCATCTTTCCGAGAGATCGTTCGTCCAGCCGGAACGGAATCGTGTTTGCGAGCAGCTCGTAGAGAACCACTCCCAGCGAGTAAATGTCGGACGCAGGCGTGATGCGGCCGCCGCGCATCTGTTCCGGACTGGCATACGCCGGCGTCATGGCGCGCTGCAACGTGAGCGTGGCGTCGTCGTCGCCGGCAAGCTTGGCGATCCCGAAGTCGAGCAGCTTGGCCTCGCCTCGCGCGGAGACGAGGATGTTCGCCGGCTTGAGATCGCGATGCACGATGGCATGCTCGTGCGCGTAACCGACGGCATCGAGCACCGAGAGAAACAGCTCGATCCGGGCACGGATCGGCAACTGGCGCGAACGACAATGTTCGACGATCGACTCGCCTTCTACGTGCTCCATCGCCAGGTAGGGCTGGCCGAACGACGTCACTCCGGTGTCGTAGAGACGCGCGATCCCCGCATGTTCGAGCCGTGCCAGGATGCGTTGCTCTTCCCGGACGCGCCACAACGCCGTCGAGTCCACGACGTAGTCGACGACTTTCAGCGCGACGGGACGTGTGAAATCGGCGCGCTCCTGGTCCGCGAGATACACCGTCGCGCTACCGCCGCGGCCGATGCGCCGATGCACGCAGAAACCGGGGATGACCGGCAGCGGCGGCTCGGCCCATCCGGCAACGAGCAGCGTGGCGTTGTCGAGCGTCGTCTCCGAGCGCTCGGCGTGCTCGAGCAGCGCGCGCAACTCTTCCGCCAGTGTGGGATCGCCTTTCGTCGAGCGCACGATCTCCGCGTCACGCTCCTCGGCGGGCATCTCCGCGATGCGATCGAAGAGCTCGCGCAAGCGCTCGAAATATCCTGGCGGACGTTCCGCGCCACGGATGGCGATCTCGCTCACGATCGGGTGTCCCCGAGTTTGTGGAGAAGCCAGGCCCGCGCGAACGTCCAGTCGCGCTTCGCCGTCCGCGGAGAGCAGCCGAGGAGCTCGGCGATCTCTTCGATCTTGAGACCGCCGAAAAAGCGAAGCTCGATGAAGCGCGAGAGCCGCGGCTCCTCGGCGGCGAGCTGGTCGAGCGCACGATCGAGATCGATCAACTGCGCGGCATCCATGACCGGCGCCGGTGCGCTTTCGATCAGACCATGCAGGCCTTCATCGACTCGCACCATCGGCGAACCGGCGCCGCGCTTCTGCGCCAGATTCGCTCGAGCATGATCCACCAGAACTCGACGCATGATCCTCGACGCTATAGCGAAAAAATGCGCCCGATCGTGCCACGGCACATCGCCGAGCCCGCGCATGCGAAGATAAGCCTCGTTGGCCAGAGCGGTCGGCTGCAGCGTATGACCGGGCCGTTCCGACCGGAGATGCTTCGCGGCAATGACCCGCATTTCCGTGTAGACCATCGGCAGGAGGCGCTCCAGCGCACCATCGTCCCCCTGTTCCCAGGCACGCAGCACCTCGGTGATGGCGAGCGGATCGGGTTTCTGGTCGATTGCAAAATTCTACTCTGCGCCAGGTAGGGTTTTCGCTCGATCGGACTCTCCTTTCGTAAGGAGAGTCCTGCATGTCGTCTTCGTTTCTGCCGCAGATCAAAAACGTCGTGCTGTTGATGCTCGAGAACCGTTCGCTCGACAATCTCCTGGGCTGGTTGTACGACCCCGCCAAGCGCGAGAAGCCGAAGAACGTCTATCCGGCCGGCAGCTCGGCCGAGTACGACGGCCTGAAAGAGAAGACATTCTTCAACCCGGCGTGGACGTGGGAAGGAATCCGCGGCAGGAAGGTCAAGCAGTATCCGGTGGTGAAGTGTCCCGGAGGCCTCGGCGGCGATCAGGATCGCGTACCGGCCTACGATCCGTACGAACCGTTCCGCGAGAACAAGGAGTGGAACGGCGTCATGAATCAGCTCTTCGGCGATCAGCACCGCATCCATGGCCTCCCCCGCACCGGCACGCCGCCGCGCATGACCGGCTTCCTGCAGGACTACTACGCGTGGTACCAGACCGGCTGGCAGGGGCTGGACATCCTCTGGACTTACACGCCGCAACAGCTTCGCGTCATCAATCAATTGGCGCGTTTGTATGCCGTGAGCGATGCCTGGTTCTGCTCGGTGCCGTCGCAGACCAATCCGAATCGCGCCTACTCACTGTGCGGAACGTCGCTCGGACGCGAGTCGAACAAACGTCTCGATGCCATCGAACAATTCAAAGTACCGACGATCTTCAACGGCCTCTCCGATGCCGGAACGTCGTGCGGTCTCTACTTCACGGACATCTGGCAAGACTCCAAGTCGTACACCGAATACACCTTCCCGTCGATCTCGCGCGCGAACGTCGAGATCGACAAAATGGATCGCTTCTTCACGCTCGCCAAAAATGGTTCGCTGCCGGCGTTCACGTACCTCGAACCGAAGTGGGGCTACGGCAAGGGCGAGTTTTTCGTGCAGGGAACGGACTATCACCCGCCCACGCACGTCGTTCCCGGCGAGCACTTCCTCTACGACGTCTTCCATGCCCTGAGAACGAGCAAGCATTGGAACGAAACGCTGTTCATCGTCACGTTCGACGAGCACGGCGGCACCTACGATCACGTCAAGCCGCAGTGGGGGGCCATCAACCCCGACGGCATGAAAGGCAAGGACGGATTCGACTTCAATCTCTTCGGCGTGCGCGTGCCGGCGCTGCTCATCTCACCGTACGTTCCACCCAGCACCGTCTTCCGCGCGCCGAAGGGCAGCAAGTTTCCGTTCGACCACACATCGCTGATCAAGACGCTGTTGCTATGGGCCGGTGCGGATCTGAAGCGCGTGCCGCACTTCGGAAAACGCATGCAGGTCGCGCCGACTTTCGAAGGCGTGCTGTCACCGACGATCGTGAACAACGGCACGTTCAAGAGGCGTCCGACTGCGGCGGTAACGCCTTCGCCCGGACCGGCCGGAGCCGGAAGACCACTCAACGCGCTGTTCGAAGGAATCCCCTTCGCCGCCACGCGCGCCATCATCGACAGAAGCCCGACGATTCCCGACCTGCTCGCGGAGATTGCGCAGTACAAGGCGGATCCGAAGAGGTACTTGAAGTAGCGTCACTCCGTTGCCGAGGACGGCGTCAGTCCCTCAAGCCCCGCGTCTCGATGCGCGGCCTCGTGATGCGCGAGCGCGGCGAGAAACTGTGCCGGTGGCATCGGCTTTCCGAACAGGAAGCCTTGCAGAGAATCGCAGCCCATCTCGGTGAGGAACTCCTGCTGGGCTACGGTTTCGACTCCTTCCGCAACGATCTTGAGATCCAGTGTCTGGCCCAGAGCGACGATCGCGGAGACGATGGCCCGGTCCTCGGAATCGTGCTCGAGGTTGGAGACGAATCCTCGATCGATTTTCAGTTCGCTGGCCGGCAGGCGCTTGAGATAGAGCAGGCTCGAATAGCCCGTCCCGAAATCGTCGATGGCGATGCGTACGCCCATCTCATGCAGCCGCTGGAGAATGACCACGCTGGCGTCCGCATCCCGCATCGCCGTCGATTCCGTGATCTCCAGGGTCAGGCAGTGTGGGACGAGCTTGTGACGTTCGAGTGTGGCCTGGACCATCTGAATCAGTTCCGCATGCCCGAATTGCACGGGAGAGAGGTTGACGGCCATCGTCCAGTTCTGACGACCTGAATCATGCCACTCCCTCATTTGACGGCAGGCCTCATCGAGCACCCATTCGCCGATCGGAATGATCAGTCCCGTTTTTTCGGCGAGAGGAATGAAGTCATCCGGCTGAATGAGGCCGCGCGCCGGATGCTCCCATCGCACCAGTGCTTCCACACCGATCGCGGGACCGTTCGGGGCTTCGAACTTCGGCTGGTAATAGAGGATCAGTTCGTGACGATCGACGGCCCGGCGCAGGTCCTGCGTCAACTCGAGGTGCGCTTGCACGTGAGCGTTCATGGATGCTTCGAAGAAACGATAGGAATCGCGCCCGAGCGACTTGGCGTGATACATCGCCGCATCCGCATTGGTCAGCAATTCATGTTGATTGGCGCCGTTCCCCGGGTACATGGCGATGCCGATGCTGACCGACATGCGCAGGTCATGACCGCCGATCTGAAAAGGCTCCCGGATGATGACCAGTAGCTTCTCGGCCAGCGCCGCGGCGGCCTCCGGCTCGCCGACGTCCCCAACAAAAACGAATTCATCTCCACCCACTCTGGAGATCGTGTCCTGCATCCGGATCCTCGACTCGATCCGCTTGGCCACTTCCACCAGCAACAGATCGCCGACGCTGTGACCGTAGGCGTCATTGACGGCTTTGAAGCCGTCCAGGTCCAGAAACATCAGGGCAAATGGTCTCTTCTCACGCGCGGCGTAGCCGATGGCATGCTTGAGACGCTCTTCCAGAAGGGCACGATTGGGGAGTTTGGTCAGGTTGTCGTGCAGCGCCAGGTACGTCAGTTCCTCATTGGCCTCGGCCAGCGAGACCGCCAGCTTCGAGGTACGCGACTCCAGACGCAGGTCGAGCACCGAGATGATCAGCGCGATGGCCAGGATGGCCATCGTCACGATGATGACCAGGAGCGCCAGCCATCCTGTATTGACTCCTCCGCTTGCCGCAACGCAGATACTCCCGAGGGAAAACTGCGCGGCAGCCATCCCCGTGTAGTGCATGCCGACGATGGCAATACCCATCACCACGCCTGCGGCGGCACGGTACCGACGGACCCGCGACCCCGGATGCCGGAGATGAAAGGCAATCCACAACGCCGCACCCGAGGCCACGATGGCGATGACGATGGAGAGAATGAACAGCGATGGGATGTAGTGGATCAGCGGGACCATGCGCATCGCCGCCATGCCCGTGTAGTGCATGGATGCGATCCCGAGACCCATCAGGATCGCGCCGAGAGTCAGCCGCGACCACGGCAGATTTTCCTGACAGACCAGCCACAACGCGAAGACCGAAGAGGCGATGGCGATCAGGAGCGACAGCAGTGTGATGGCCGGGTCGTACCCGAGCGGAATGGGGAGGCTGAAGGCCAGCATGCCGATGAAGTGCATCGACCAAATGCCGACCCCCATTGCCGACGCACCGCCGGCCAGCCACCAGCGGGCAGCTCGACCCTGCGCGGTCGTGATCCGCCCTGCCATGTCCAGCGCCGTGTAAGAGGCAAGGATCGCCACGAACAGAGAGGCTGCCACGAGCAGAGGGTTATAGCTGCTCACATACACGATAGTGATTTCCGTTTCAGTGCGCCGCAGGAGGACGCGCCGGATGATACGGCAATCAAACGGCGTCACGCAGTGAGCCGAAAAGTTTCACGCTGGACTCATCCTCCGGCTCTCGAAAAACTCACGATGATCGCGCTCAATACTGAGCCCGCGCGGTTTTCCGTTATCGCACCGCGAATCTCCACCCTACAAGCGCGAGCAATGCCGCGAGCAACGCCAGCGCGATCCCATCGAGCGCCGGTATGGTCACCGCCGATGCCGCGGCGGCGATCCACGTCCCCTCGGATGCCGTGCCTCCGAAAGACGAGAGCACGATCGGGTCGCACGGATTCGCGCCAGCCAGTCCGGTGCCCGCCAGGTCGGTGCCTTCGATGATGCCCGGGACGCCGGTCGAGTCGATCGAATGCTGCGGGTTGCCGGGGCTGTATGGCGATTGCCGCAGCGTGATCTGCCATTGCGTGATGTTGCCGGCGCCGTCGGTGGCGACACGGAAACTGCACAGGAACGAGTTGGCGAGCGTGCGCGTGGCGACGCCGTCCGTGAATGAGAGTGCGGTGAGCGATGGTGTGATGTCGGTGAGCGGAAGGAACGGCGGCAAGGGATTTCCGACCGTGATCGAGCCCGTCACGCTTCCGCCCAATGCGTACGGCGCGAGTGCCGTCGTGAATGGGTCTCCGATGTAGTTGTACGTTGCCGGCGTGCTGGACAGCGGATTCGTATCAGTCCAGGTTCCCTGCGATGCCGTTCCGGCGCTCGGCGACAGCACGAATGGATCGCATGGGTTTGCACCGGCCAGCCCGGTTCCGACTAGATCAGTGCCCTCGATGACACCGGGCTGACCCGACGAGTCGATCGAGTGCTGCGGATTGCCGGGACTGTATGGCGATTGCCGCAGCGTGATCTGCCACTGCGTGATGTTGCCCGCGCCGTCCGTGGCAACCTGGAAGCTGCAGATGAATGAACTGGCGAGCGTACGGGTGGCGACGCCGTCGTTGAACGACAGCGCGGTGAGTGCAGGCGCGATGTCGGTGAGCGGCACGAACGGCGGCAGAGGATTCGCGACCGTGATCGATCCGGTGAGCTGTCCGCCGATCGCGTACGGTGCGGTCGCGAACGTGTATGGATCGCCGGTGTAGTTGTAGGTCGTGGGTTGACTGGCGAGCGGATTCGTATCCGTCCATGTCCCCTGCGTGCTCGTACTGGCGCTCGTCGTGAGCACCATCGAGTCGCACGGAGCAGCCGGCGCCGTTCCCGTGCCGACCAGGTCCGTTCCCTGAATCAGGCCCGGCTCACCGGTGCTCTCGATCGAGTGATGCGGGTCGCCCGGATTGTACGGAGAGCGGCGCAACAGAATCTGCCATCGCGTGATGTTGCCGGCTCCGTCCGTGGCGACATGGAAGCTGCAGATGAAGGAGTTGGCCAACGTACGCGTCTCGACGCCGTCATTGAAGGAAAGCGAAGTCAGCGCGGTCGCGACATTCGTGAACGGAAGAAACGGAGGAAGCGGATTGGCGAAGGTGACCGATCCCGTCAACTGTCCGCCCACGACGTAAGGCGGAACGGCGGCGTTGTACGGATCGCCGGTGTAGTTGTACGTCGTCGGAACGCTCGGCTGCGCGAAGGTATCGGTCCACGATCCCTGCGTGCTCGACGAGCCGCTTGTGGTCAGCGCCATCCCTCCGCAGGGTGACGCGGGCGCAGTTCCCGTTCCTCCTTGATCAGAGCCCTGGATGACGCCCGGCAAGCCGATCGACTGAATGGAGTGATGCGGATCGCCGGGATTGAAGGGAGAGCGGCGCAAGAGGATTTCCCACTGCGTGATGTTTCCAACGCCGTCAGTCGCAACCATGAAAGTGCAGATGAAGGAGCTCGCGAGCGTGCGCGTCTCGACACCGTCGTTGAACGAGAGCGCGGTGAGCGATGGTGCGATGTCCGTCGGCGACAGAAACGCCGGCAGCGGGCTGGCCACGCTGAACGATCCCGTCATCTGACCGCCGACGACATACGGCGGCGTGGCGACGGTGTACGGATCGCCGGTGTAGCTGTACGTCGTGGTTTGCGCGGCAGCGAACGTTGCGACGAGCAGTGTGAGCGCGACCAGAACGGCTTTACGCATGAAGGCCGGAAGCTAACCCGATTCAGCAACCGGAAACGTGGCCTGGATCACGTTGCTGTCGACGCGCCACACCGATCTCAACCGTGAGGCTGCTCCTTCGGCTTGCGCACAAAATTCGTGACACCTCTCCCCTGGTGGAGAGTCATTGAAGAACAACTGTCGTCTGCGCCGCAACGGAACTCGATCAGGATCCCGGAGCGATCCCAGAAGAGAACGTCGAATCGTTCCGACGGTGCAACGATGGCTTCGATCGCGAACGAATCCTGACCTGTTGCCTGGGCGCGGAGCTGTTCGCCGTCGCGCGTGACGGTGATGTCCATCCCGATTGCCGCCAGCGAATAGACGCCCGTATAACGGTTCATCGTTTCGGGCGGCAGCTTGATGGCATCGAATGATGGAGTCGCGGTAAGCCGGCCGTAGTAGCCCTCGACGAGGAGCCAGAACAGGCGTCCCATCGGGTAGTTCTGGCCGTTGAGGGTGATGGCGATGGCCACGCGATCCTCGGGGAAGTAGACGAGATTGGAGCTGAAGGCGTCGATCCCGCCGAGGTGCGAATAGATCGTCTTGTCGAGCCCGCGGCGCAGGGTGGAAACCACGACGCCCTTCCGCTCCGCGCCCTCCAGTGCCGGCGACAGCGGAGTGATCATTTCCTGAACGCTCTTGCGACTGATCAAGCGATCGCCGAAAAGCGCGGTGATGAACCGGGCCAGGTCGCCGGGCGTGGACACGATGGCGCCGGCGCCAGCAGAGATGCTGAGATCCTCTTCGGAATGCCGCGTCCACTTCCCATCGTCGAACGTGTACGAGGGCGCCTCGTTCTTCGCCGGATTCACACTGCCGCCGAAGCGCGTGCGCCGAAGGCCGAGCGGCCTGGTGATCCGTTTGCTGAGCTGCTTTTCATAAGCGGAACGCGTGACCGACTCGATGATGTAGCCGAGAAGCGCGTAGTTGGCGTTGCTGTACGCGACCTTCTCGCCGGGCGCAAAGCCGGGCTTCATCGCGGCAAAGCGCTCGACCATCTGGACCTTCGTCTGCGGATGCGCGAGCCAGCCTTTCGGATCTGCGTAGTCGGCTGGACTCGGGTAGTTTGGAAGGCCGCTGCTGTGCGCGAGTAGATGCGCGATGGTGATTCGTTGAGCGTTCGGGATCTTCGGGAAGAAGATGCTGAGCGGCGTCGACAGCGCAATCTTCTTCTCATCGATCAGCTGATAGATCAGCGCCGCCGTGAAGACCTTGGTGATCGAGCCGATGCGAAACATCGTCGCCGCATCATTCTTCGTCCGGCCATCGCGCAGACCGAAGGCACGGCTATAGACCACCTCGCCGTCGCGGGTCACGCTCACCGAGCCACGCAGCCTCTCGTTCGACTCGAGGGCGTCGAATGCGCGATCCATCCTCGCCACGTCGAACGTCGAAACCGTCGTGGCAGCTCGGGCTGAGATGGAGGCGATGGCGAGGAACAGGCAGAGAAGCGGACGAATCCAATGCATGGCCGTGATTGTATACGAAGCTGTTCGTAGATCGAGGATTCACGTAGCTCTTCACTCTTATCGCCCAGTCGGTACGTCCGCGAACAGATATCGCTCGAACCATTTCGGAAACGCGCGCACCCACTCGCGGCGGCCTTCGACAATCATCCCTTCGGCCCGCGCGTCCAAGATCGAAATATCGCCGCGCCACCATGCCGTCAGCGTTCGCAGCGACGCGGTGATCCGCAGTTCCTCGGGGAAGCCGGGATTCGTGGAACAGATCGACACTTCGGCGCGACGGAGGAGAAGAAAACGAATCGCGTTGCGCCGGCGCGCGTCCGAAAGCTCGATGCGCACCACGATGGGAGCGGCAGGCAATTCGTTCATGCGCACGCGCCGCCGCATATCCCAAAGCAGCGTGTCGGCGTCGAGCTGTTCGCGCGGCAGTGTGCGCGGGAGCCAGCGCTGTCCCCAGGTCCCGAGCTCGCGCACGATTCCGGCGAGCTCCTGCCCTTCCTTCGTCAGCTCGTAGACCGGGCCATTGCGTTCGACGCTCTTGGCGATCAGGCCTGAATCGACGAGATCGCGCAGACGCGCGGAGAGCATCGTTCGCGAGATGCGCGGGATGCCGCGGCGGATGTCGTTGAAGCGGCTGCTGCCGCAGAGAAGCTCTCGCACGATGAGCAGCGTCCAGCGCTCGCCGAGAAGATCCAGCGCCCGCGCGAAAGAACAGAACTGGCCATAGCTCGTCATGGTCCAACTGTACTCGACCGGCAGGCTCGAACCGAGGTACGGATTCCGTACCTCGCGCCGTCGGTGCGATGACATAGCCTGCATCCCATGACGACGCGAAACATCCTCGATTGCATCGGCAACACATCACTCGTGCCTTTGCGCCACATCGTGCCGAAAAACGGTGCCCGCATTCTGTTGAAGCTCGAGAACGAGAACCCCACCGGCAGCATGAAAGACCGCATGGCCCTGGCCATGATCGAAGCGGCCGAGGCGGACGGACGCCTGATCGCGGGCGGCTCGGTCGTCGAGTACACGGGCGGCAGCACCGGCGTATCGCTCTCTCTCGTCTGCGCCGTGAAGGGCTATCCGCTGCACATCGTGACGTCGGATGCGTTCGCGCGGGAGAAGCTCGCGCACATGAAGGTCCTCGGAGCCAGGCTGCAGGTCATTCACAGCGAGAGCGGCCGCATGACGGAGAAACTGACGCGCGACATGATCGAGGCCGCGCGCGTCATCGCCGTGGAAACCGGAAGCTTCTGGACCGACCAGATGAACAACCGAGATCAGCTCGCGGCCTACACGCGGATGGCCGATGAGATCTGGACGCAGACCCGCGGAAAGATCGATGGATTCGTGCAAAGCGCCGGCACCGCGGCGTCGCTTCGCGGAATCGCGGAACAACTCCGCCGCCACAATGAACGGATCGCAGTCGTCGCCGTCGAGCCTTCGGAATCGCCCGTGCTATCGGGAGGTCCCGCCGGCGCTCACAGAATCGATGGGATCGGGGCGGGCTTCGTCGTCCCGCTGTGGCAGGACGACGTCGCCGATCAAATCGAACAGGTTTCCACGGAAGAGGCGGTGTCGATGGTCTTTCGTCTGGCGCGCGAGGAAGGCCTCTTCGCAGGCACTTCCACCGGCGCCAACGTCATCGCCGCGTTGCGGCTGGCCGAACGATTGGAAGCCGGCGCGACCATCGTCACCGTCATGTGCGATACAGGGATGAAGTACCTCAGCAAGAAAGAATTCGAATCGCTCTCATGACAGTGGCTTCGCTTCATCGAGCGTGAAGATCGTATCGACCGTCACCCCGAGTGCGCGCGCAAGTTTGAGCGCGAGGATGACCGACGGCACCATGCGGCCGGTTTCGATCCCGTTGACAGACTTGCGCGTGACGCCGGCCAGTGCGGCCAGATCCGCTTGCGTGAGATTGCGCATGGCGCGCTGGACTTTGATCGTGTTGTGCAGTCCCTCGTCACTCATGCGCTAGTCCCGGTCGAGGATCAGAAACGTGGCCACGAAAGTCGTCATGCCGAGGGTGATCGTCGAGACGGCCATCCCGAGAACGGCGCGGAGAACGGACAGTTGGGCGAACATGACGCCGAACAGCCATCCCAGCGGCAGTTGCACGACCAGAATCACGATGAACGCGATCTTCATCGCGCGATCGAGGTTCGTCCGCCGCCACTCGTCGTTCATGATCGCTTGCACTTCGGGCGATTTCGGATCCCAGCGGTTCTTCCGCAACGACGTCTGCACGGCCGCGACTCCGATGATCGTGGCGATCGGGAAGAACCACGGCGCTTTCTCCAGCGCCTGCGCGATTGCGCTGTCCGGCCGCAACGCCATGGCCAGCGCGACAGCACCAAGCGCCACGATCACGATCAAAAGAAGCGTCATGCCTCGGCGGCTGAAACGGAGGTACAACTCGGAACGGTCTTCGGTTGGTTGGGTCATGTGAAAAACTCTCCTTTACGGCGCGGAGTATAACCGATGAATCTCAAAAAGCAACCGTAAGGTTACATTTAGAGTTTCATCATACTCCTGCCGGTTTGCGGAGGAGGAGAAGACACTCGATGGGCAACGAGCCGAGTTCTGCTATCCTCCGCGCGCCGTCAGCGAATGGAATAGCGGTTCTGCTCCTCTCGTTGACGGCGATCCGAACAGGCTCTTAGCTCAGTTGGTAGAGCATCACCTTGACACGGTGGGGGTCAGCGGTTCGAGTCCGCTAGAGCCTACCAAACAGACCGTCACTCAACGCCGCCCCATGGGCGGCGTTTTCGTTTCCCTTCTGCTATAAGCGCACGCGATGAGTCGTCGAGAGCGATTGCGTGCGCGGGTGCGGAACGCGCTGTTTCGCGCAGTTCACCGCGTGCCGCGCGGGGCGATGTCGCCTCTGGTGGCGAACGATCTCTTCCGTGCGCATGAGTCGCTGTTCGAGTTTCTCGGCGCGTTCGTGTCGCAGCGGAAGGTGCTCTTCATCGGGAATGAGGCTTACGGTGCGCACGCAGTCCGGCAGGGAGCGGCCGGCGTCACAGCGGTCATGACCTCGGCGTCCGCTCTGAGCTACGGCCAGCGGACGTTCGCGGCGCCGGGGCTCGATTTCGTGGCCACGATTCCGGACGGCGTGTCGTATGACGTCGCGATTCATATCGGCGCTTTGCCGCGCGATCTCGCGGCGCTCGCGAAGACGGTGCGGCACGAAGGGAAGTTGCTGATCAGCGTCACGCCCGCCGAGGATGCGCAGTCGCCGTTGCGCGATGCGCTCGCTTCGCGCTTTGCCAATGTGCGGCGCTTCGCGCATCTGGCGAATGCACCGCTCGATTTTTCGTCGCCGCATCTGAGCGCGGCTCCTCGGGACGCGTTTTCGTTTCAGGAGATCGCGGTGAGCGCGCCGGTAGCGGCCAATGCCATCGGCCTCGTGTATCTGGCCACGGACGAGCCGAAGTGGCGCGATCTGCAACTGCACCTCGGATGCGGCCCGATCGCGCTCGAGGGCTGGATCAACATCGACAACCAGCCGTACGCCGGCATCGACTTCCGCTGGGATCTCGCGCGCGGGATTCCGTTCCGCAACGCGCGTTACGTGTTCGCGGAGCATTTCATCGAGCATCTCAGCTATCAGCAGGGCGCCGACTTCACGCGCGGCTGCCGCGAGGCGTTGCGCGACGATGGCATCCTTCGCCTCTCGACGCCGAACCTCGATTGGGTCTGGCAGGTCTCCTACCATCCGACGATGTGGAACGCCGAGGATGAAGCGCTGCGCGATTGCTTCGTGCTGAACCGCGCTTTCCGCGGATGGGGCCATCAGTTCCTGTACAACCTGCAGACGCTCACCGCGCTCCTGCAAAACTCCGGATTCGCAAATGTCCGCGCGCTGCGCTACGGCGAAAGCGACACGGCCGCACTGGCCGGCATCGAGCGCCACGAGCAATATCCCGACGTACCGGAGTTACCGCACGTTCTGGTCGTGGAGGCAAGCGGCCGCGGAGCGCATGCCATTCGCGGCGAAACGCACATCGCCGAATACAACCGCGATGTAGCGGCGGTGTGAGCTCATGAAGCGCACGTTGAAGCCGCGTAGCGGCGACATCTTTTTAGCCCAATCGCGTAACGCAAAGGGGGCCTTAACCTTAACTTGAGACGCAGCACACTTACCCCCGTCATCCTGAGAGGCTGTGAAGGATTCGAGTTTAGCGCTAGAACGTCGGAGTTGATGGGGCGCGCGACCTACCGAGCCGCCAGGAACACAGACGGGCGGCGCGGGCGAGACGAAGCG
>JALYJW010000037.1 GCA_030775085.1 Acidobacteriota bacterium
CTGCAGCCTTACATCACATGACCGCCGTGGAGTCGTCGCATATGCAGGCGCGTTTTTAAGTTGAAACGGTAAAAAGTGTGTATACTCGCCTCATGCGCGGCGCCAAGCCGATCCCGACGAATCTGAAGCTGCTGCGGGGCAACCCTGGTCGGCGTCCTCTCCCTGAGAACGAGCCACAGGTGCCCGAAGGCGAGATCGTGCCTCCCGAATGGCTGTCGGACGAGGCGATCGAGATCTTCCGGTCGTATGAAGTCATCCTCAAATCCATGAACGTCCTCACGATTGCTGATGTCGATATGTTGGCGGTCCTTGCGGCTACCCAACAGGAGTTCGTCGAGTGCAATCAGGATGTCCAGATGCGTGGACGGCAGGTCGAGCGCACGGTCATGACGAAGGACGGGCGGGAGATCGAGGTCTACGAGGACAACCCTGCGGTGAAGATGGGTTCGGACGCTGGCAAGAGGGTGAAGGCGCTGATGGTTGAGTTTGGGCTGTCGCCGTCCTCGAGGACGCGGGTGAAAGCGCAGCCGAAGGTGGAGAAAGACCCGCTGGCCGAATTGCTGGCGCGGAGGGGTAGTTGATCCAAGCGATCCTCGCGTGGAACCGCCGTCGCAAGTGGCGCAAGCAAAATGCGCGGTGGCTGGCTGATGTCATCGCGGGGCGGCACGTTCATACCGATGCGTGTCGGGACGGAGGAAGGCTTGTGCCGCGCTGCCTTCAAGTCCAACTCCTGAACAACGTTTCGGTGCTGAGCGTCAAGAGACCACTGACGACGGAGCAAGTAGCCAACGTCCGTGTCAGTTGGAGACGATTGTGGCCGTAGCTACGCCTGAAAAGCCCAAAGTGGCGTCTCCGGTGACGACATACGCCCAAGATGTCGTAGACGGCAAGATTGTCGCCGGAAAGATGGTCCGACAAGCCTGCAAGCGTCATTTGGACGACCTCAAGCGCAAAGACATCGATTTTAAGCCCGAAGACGCTCAATTCGCGCTGGATTTCTTCAATCTCCTCTCGTTGACCGAGGGTGAGTTCGCCGGCAAGCCCTTCAAGCTCGAACCCTTCCAGCAGTTCATCGTCGGATCGCTCTTCGGCTGGAAGGGCTCAGACGGCTACCGCAGATTTCGCACGGCCTACATCGAGCTGGGGAAGGGCAACGGCAAGTCGCCGATGGCTGCTGGTATCGGGCTCTTAGGACTAGTCGCTGACGGCGAACCAGGCGCCGAAGTCTACGCCGCTGCTGTGACGCGGGATCAGGCGAAGATTCTGTTCTCCGACGCCGAGAAGATGGTCGAGAAGTCGCCATCTCTCTCTGGAATCATCGAATCGACGGTCAACAACCTCTCTCATGGCGCATCGCAGTCGTTTTTCCGCGCCATTTCCGCCGAAGCACGCGGTTTGGACGGAAAAAGGGTGCATATGGCCCTGATTGATGAGGTTCACGAGCATCCAACCCCGATTGTGGTCGATAAGATGCGTGCCGGGACGAAAAACCGCCGACAAGCCCTTATTTTCGAGATCACCAACTCAGGCTACGACCGAAACTCGGTTTGCTACGACCACCACCGATTTTCCGAGCAAATCCTCGAGGGATCGGTCAAAAACGACGAATGGTTCGCCTACGTCGCTCAAATCGACGAAGGGGACTCGTGGACCGACGAAAAGGTGTGGCCGAAGGCGAATCCCGGCCTCGACACCATCCTCCCACGCAAATATCTCCGTGAACAGGTGGCCGAAGCGATCGGGATGCCTTCAAAGCAGAACATCGTCCTGCGCCTGAACTTCTGCGTGTGGACGGAACAAGCGACTCGCTGGCTCGACATGGATCAGTGGGATCTCTGCGCCGACAAGATCAACGCCGCCGCGCTCGCAGGCAAGCGAAAGTGCTGGGCGGGGGTAGACCTCTCTGCAACGACCGACCTCTCTGCGCTCGCGTTAGTGTTCGAGCCAGACGATCAGGACATCGTGGACGTGCTGATGTACTACTGGGTGCCAGAGGAACGGATGCGTGAGAGAGCACAGAGAGATCGCGTTCCGTATGACCGTTGGGTGCGTGAAGGCTTCATCGAGATGACCGAAGGCAACGTCGTGGATTACGACGCCATACGCGAGCGCGTGAACGGACTGCGTGATTTTGGTTACAATATCGCCGAAGTCGCGATGGACCCCTGGAACGCTACCCAGACCAGTACGCAACTTCAGGGCGATGGCTTCGAGGTCGCGGCCATCAGGCAAGGATTCGCCTCGTTGACAGCTCCTTCAAAGGAACTGGAGCGGCGTGTTGCCGAAAAGAGCTTTCGACACGGGGGTAATCCAGTGTTGCGCTGGAACGCCTCTAATGTCGCCGTCGCACAAGACCCCGCCGGCAACATCAAACCAGACAAAGCACGAAGTACCGAGAGGATCGACGGCATCGCCGCCATCGTCAACGGCTTGGCGCGGATGTTGTTCCGCGAGAACACCAACTCTGTCTACGAGGAGAGGGGTGTATTGAGCATATGAGCGTGCGGGATTTGCGTAGCGACTTGCATGAGTCTTTCGACAACATTGCCGAACTGCTCAACGATCCTCCGATGGCTAGGCTAGGAAAAGAGGCCGTAGACCGGCTTATCCTCGAAGTACGAGCCGAATTGCCTTGCGAGAATCAGAGCGACACATGGAACAACTGCCGCGAGTCCCGCAATTATCCCGACGAGGTGTTTCCGCGCTCCCAATGGTGCCGGACGTGCGAAGCGCGTGAGATGTTGAAGGTGCCCGTGTGAAAACCCTCAAAGACCTCTTCGACGTTCGCACATGCGGCTTTATCGGCGGCATGATCCTTGTCACCGCTGGTCTAACGCTGGTCTATGTTCCTGCCGCGCTGATCGTGCCGGGTGCGGCCCTGGCTGGTCTTTCTGTGTGGGGGGCAAAGTAAATGGGGCGCAAAGCGACGGCTGGATGCTACGTGTCGGAAGATTTCATGGAGGACAATCCCACTCGTGCGCGAGAGTACGCGATCAACGGACTGCGTGAACAACTCGTGCAGATGGGCTGTGATCCCGAAACCTTTACGCTCACCGTTGATGGAGAACCCTTTACTCATGAGGTTGAGTCGGAACCATTGCCGCGCTTTCAGCGGTTCCTGAACTGGATCAGGCGCGTCGAGGCTGAGGAACCGGAAGTCTATACGGATTACGGATTCGCAGCGACGGCGCGGGAAGCGGGGGAGAGCTAAATGGGGCTGTTGACTCGGCTATTGGGCACTGAGCCAACGATCGTCGCGGAGAACGATCCGTTTGACGATCGCTGGTACGGGTCTATCGAACAACCTTCGGCGTCTGGCATCAACGTCACACCGGACATGGCGATGAAAACGTCAGCGGTGTATGCCTGCGTCCGGTTTATCGCTGAGACGATCTCGACTCTGCCGTTGCATATGTACGAAGTCCGTGCTGGCGGTGGTAAGGACAGAGCAGACGATCATCCGCTCGCTGACGTGATCTCCTATCAACCAAACGACTCGCAGACGGCGGTGGAGTTCTGGGAGATGATCGTCGGCCACGCCGTTCTTCGCGGAAATGGCTACGCGATCATCCAACCCGGCAGACGAGGAATGTCCGACCAACTGATCCCTGTGCATCCCGGCCGCGTCACGCCCAAGCGGTTGACGAACGGCAAGGTGCGCTACGAGATCACGCAAGAGGACAATCAGCCAGCAGAAAAGTACGAGCAGGATGAAATCTTCCACCTTCGCGGACTCTCAAGCGATGGCCTAACAGGTCTGTCGCCTATCGCGCTCGCAAAAGACTCCGTAGGGCTGTCGCTGGCCGCTGAGAGTTACGGCGCACGGTTCTTCTCACAGAACGCCAATCCGTCAGGTGTGCTGGAGCATCCCGGCAAACTTGGTGATGAAGCCTACAAGCGCGTTCGGTCGTCGTGGCAGGAACGTAATGCTGGATTGGAAAACGCCCACAAGACCGCGATCCTCGAAGAAGGCATGAAGTGGTCGCAGATCGGCATGACCTCCGAGGACGCGCAGTTCCTGGAGACGCGGCAGTTCCAGTTGTCGGACATTGCTAGGTGGTTCAGGGTGCCGCCGCACATCATCGGTGATCTCGTTCGTTCCACGAACAACAACATCGAGCATCAGGGCATCGAGGTCGTGGTCTACACGATCCGGCCGTGGTGCGTCCGCATCGAACAGGTCACGCGCAAGTCACTCATCGCAGAACCCAAGCGGTATTTCGCGTCATTCGTACTCGACGGCCTGCTGCGGGGCGACAGCAAGAACAGGGCCGATGCGTTCCAGACAATGCGGCAAAACGGGGTGATCAACGCCGACGAGTGGCGAGCCTACGAAAACATGAACCCCATCGAGGACGGTTCGGGCCAGATGTACTTGCAGATGGCAAACATGGTTCCACTCGGTACGGAACCCGCAGAGCCGCCGCCTGCGACGGTAGAACTTACTGAGGAGCCGCCGAAGAAAACCGACAAGTCCCGCCAGTTGGCAGAGAAAGCCGCTTCGAGACTCGTCAGGAAAGAGATCGTCGCTGTCCGCAGGAACGCCGCGAAGCTCGCGAGTGAACCGGAAGGCTGGGAGACGTGGCTTAACGCCTTCTACGTCGAGATCGCAGGCGAAGCCGTGAGAGAATTGGGCTTGAGTCCCGACGATGCACAGAAGTACGCCGACAAGCAGCGCGACGACATCGCCTATCACGGTGTTGTCGTGTGTGAGTCGTGGGAGCCGCAGCGAGCGCAGGAATTGGCGGCGATGATGCTTGAAGAGGTGGCAGCGTGAGAAACACACGAGCCGAGGAGTTCCGTGGGCATTTTACGAAGATGCTTCGGGACTTAGCAGATCGCGTCGATAGCGGCGAAGTCACGCCGCACACCATGAATATGGGAGCACCCATCGCGCAATTCGCACCTCCCGGTGCCGTGACCTATGACAATGTTCATACGGGTGAGTTCCACGTAACGTTAGAACTCGTCTGGGAGGAGAAGCAGAAGGTCGATGCGTATTGGGAGAAGGTGAATCAATACGATGGGCTGTTGCCAGCGAGGGTCATATGATGAAGAAGTACCAATACTTCGGCAAGACGGCCACGAACGCGATGGTGCCGCTGTTTGAGGCGGTGGCAGAAGTCGAGCCGTCGCCAGCCGACATCGAGACTGCCTACCATGAGGTCGTGCGTCAACAAGGGTTAGGCGTCCCGCGACCCACGCACTTCATTGAGTTGGAACTGATGCCGATTGATCGTCCTAAGACGATGGGTGCCGCGCTGGAGATGTTGCTCGGCAATGCACGCAAAGAGGGGGAGAAATGAACGAACTGGTGAAGGCGATACAGGCCGAGGCGTGGGCGATCCTCCCCACTCGACTTGAAGGGATGCTGGCCGCTGCCAAGTCAGGCTTGGAGATCAAGGCCGCTCGAAGATCGCAGCAGCAGCAGGGCGCGGTGGCCGTGATCCCCGTCTATGGAACCATCACGCAGCGTGGCGGTGGCTTGTTCGAGATGATGTTCGGCGGCACGTCAGCGGAAGCCCTCACAAGCCAGATCAGAGCGGCAATGGGGGAAGAGTCGATCAAGGCGATTGTCCTCGATGTGGACTCTCCTGGTGGCACCGTGAGCGGTGTGCAGGAAGCCTTCGAGTCGATCTATGCGATGCGCGGCCAGAAGCCGATCACCGCTGTGGCAAACTCGTTGATGGCGTCCGCGGCGTACTGGCTGGCGAGCGCGGCAGACACCATCGTCGTTACGCCTTCAAGCCAGACGGGATCGATTGGCGTGTTCACCGTCCACGAAGACATTTCGGCGATGGCAGAGAAGGCTGGCGTGAAGGTGACGATGATCTCGGCAGGCAAGTACAAGACCGAAGGCAACGAGTTCGAGCCGCTGTCGGACGAAGCCCGCGCTGCGATTCAGCGACGGGTCGATAATTACTACTCATCGTTCACAGGTGCGGTGGCAAAGGGCCGAGGCGTCACACCCAGCGCGGTGAGAGGCGGGTTCGGCGAGGGTCGGGTCGTCGGCGCCGACGAAGCCGTGAGTTTGGGGATGGCTGACAGGATCGGGACGCTGGAATCCACGTTGGCAGGGTTTGGCGTCAGTGGATATTCAGCGATGAGGGCCGAGTCGAGCGAAGAGTTGGTTGCTGCCATCCGCCGAAACGCTGACGAGATCACCAAGACCCGAGAAGAGATCGCCGCTAACGCGGAGTGGACGGACAAAGCGATGGCTGAGGGGTTTGAGAAGGCCGTTGCTGCCATCGAAGAAGAATCGGGTAAGGTCGTGGGACAATGGGAAGTCGAGCGCGAGAGAGCACGATGGGACGCCGCGTAAGGGTGATCGCCTACAAAACCTGCGCCTGCGACGGCGTATTTTGCGACAGCGATGACGATAGAGAGTGTCCATCGCTGACATCGGTGACGCGCAAAGAGGCGATGGCGGTTGATCCAACAAAACTACAGCGTCGTATCATGCGGTTGGAGCGCGAACTTCGGCGTCAGTGGGAAGTGAACCACGACGAGCATTGCGGCAAGAAGATTATGCCGAAAGCGTTGCCGCACGAAGGCGAGTGCTATTGGCCCTTGCCGAAAGTCATGGAGGCGTGATGGCGAAGAGTCATGGCAAGCCCTTCCATACAGGCGGCGCACATGTGGTGTATGTGCCAAATGGTGATGTCGTCCGAATAGACGGCGGTTGCGTGATGCCGATCGGATGGGCCTCTACCACAATCATCGAAACCCACATAGACACGACGATTGATCCCGCCGTCGTTGCCGAGCGAGTCCATAAGACATTCGTGAATTGGGAGCGTGGACGGATGAAGACGCTGAGGCTAAGAGTATGGCGGCTGCACGTCGAACTAGCGTGGCGTCGCCCGAACCAGTACGTGACTCGCGGCGTATTCACCCCGCCGAAATCTTAAAGAAGTGCCATTACCCCGTTGACCGCCGCTTCCTAGACATCGTATAATCGACCTGCTTACGCAAGTCTGTGACCTAACTTATAATCTGACAGCCGTCCCATTCGGAGCCGACTTGCGTAAGCACCAAGTAGGTCACCCGGTGGGGCGGCTTTTGTATTCCCGAAGGAGGGACCCTGTGGTTACGGAAGTGAAGGAAAGGACCAATGGCCACAAGCCAAAGGTCGAGATCGATGAGAAGGGCGGGGTGCTGTCGGTGCCTGCGCCTAACTTCAAGATCGCAAAGGCGCGGATCATCGGCACGTCGCCGTTGATGGTGCATCGGTTCTCAAAGAAGGCCGAACTGATGGCGAAGCACGAAGCCGGGAGTCGGGCGAACAAGGGCAAGACCGACAAGGCGGCGCGCGTGTTCGAGAACGATTACGAGGCGGCGCGATACCGCGACCGTAAAGAAGGTTGGGATGGCTTCAACGCATCCAGCATCCGCAACGCGCTGATCTCGGCTTGCCGGACGGCGGGAATCAAGATGACGCAGATGAAGTTGTCGGCGTTCGTTGAAGCGGACGGCTACGACGAGGACGGCACGCCGCTGATCCGCATTTACGGCGAGCCGGTGATGGACGTGCGCTACGCGCGCAACGCGACGGGCGTTGTCGATCTTCGCGCTCGCCCGCGCTTCGATGAGTGGCACGCCGAACTCCGCATCCGCTACGACGCGGACATGATTGCGTTCCCTGATCTCGCCAATCTGTTGATGCGTGCAGGCCAGCAAGTCGGCCTGGGCGAGGGGCGACCGGATAGCCCGAAGTCCGCAGGCATCGGTTACGGCTTGTTCGACGTGGTTGGAGAAATGCCGCGATGAACATGAAGGTGGCAACGGTGCGGATCAGCGGCACTACGCCACTGTTTCATCCAGTCCGTTACGAAAACCGGATCTGCTGGTGTGAGGCGTGCCATTGGTGGAGTGACTTTGCAAATGGGCGACCTGTCGGCGAGATGCCTGTTGACACAGCACATCAGATCTGGCGCGGGTGTTTAGGAGGGAAATCACAACGATGGTGAAAGAAGCCGACGCAGTATTGGATGCGCTGCGTGAGATTGCGAAGCGCAACAAGGGATTGGTTCGACCTGTGTTGGTGGTCGAAGCCGCGCGGGATAAGGCATCACCCCTACACGGTCGGTTCGAGTGGTCGAACAAGAAGGCCGCTGACGAGTTTCGGTTGTGGCAGGCGCGGGAACTCATCGCGCAGTATTGGGTTGTTGAACCGATGAGCAACGAGCCGATCCGCATGATGCTGTCATTGACGAGCGACCGCCCGACAAAGGCGGGGTATCGGTTCAGCGAGCATGTACTGGCCGATCCCGATCAGCGTGCTGAGTGGTTGCAGATGGCACTCGGTGATTTGCAGCGGTGGAAGCGGTCGTATGGCGCACTGGTAGAACTCAAGCCCGTGATCATGGCGATCAATCGACTCGCAACAAAGTACGAGGTCGAGGACGAACGCGCGGCAGGCTAGGCATGGTTGGTCATGGTTGATCACGGCAAGTCGAGGTTGGGCGCGGCAGGCGAGGCATGGAGGCGACAGGTCAGGTCGGGTAAGGAACGTACTGGAGCGACGGGCATGGAGAGGTTTGGCAGGCGCGGCTAGGCGAGGTCTGGAAGGGACGGGCGTGTTCAGGAAGGGCCGGGACTGGAGAGGGACGGCAGGAGAGGAACGGCTAGGAGAGGGACGGTCAGGACGGGTCAGGATCGGCGCGGTGTGTTCTGGTCAGGAGCGGTAGCGCAGGCGAGGGGTGGTTAGGAGAGACACGGCTTGGCAGGCGAGGACTGGGTTGGAGGGGCGGGGTACGGCAGGGAACGGAGAGGTCGGGATTGGAGCGGTGCGGCGAGGAGTGGCAGGCGCGGAATGGCTGGGTCAGATAAGGACTGGTACGGACAGGTAACGTGTGGCGCGGAGAGACACGGTAAGGCAGGCAAGGTGCGGAATGGCTGGGCATCGAGCGGTAAGGTCAGGCGAGGCAGGCACGGCAAGGCGTTCGCGGCAAGGAACGGTGCGGTGGGGATTGGAATGTTTTGGCAGGCACGTAGTTGACAAGTCAATGACTGCGGTTCTAAGATAGCCGCAGTCATTGGCTGTCATCCCGTCGAGACGCCGTAGCGATCCGACGCGACAGCAACGCAGAACGGGCGCGATCCGTAGATACGCGCACGACTGTCACCCGATTAATGGGTGCCAATCGTGGCGCGTTTTTGTTTGCCCTGATTGGCACCGTAGCCAACAGGAGCAACAAACATGGCTGCATACTGGCAGCGACTGACGCAGCAAATTGCTGACGTTAAGAGCGAAGCCACCAGCATCATCACCGCCGCTGAGACCGGCAACCGCGAGTTCACAGAGAACGAGCGCACCCAACTCACCGAACTCAAGACCAAGAGGGAATCCCTCGAAGCAGACCTCGCGCTGGCGATGGACGCCCGCGACCACGAGATCGCAACGACGCGAGTGGTTGTTGACGCCAACAGGCAGGAAGCCGAGAAGGAAGAGACCAAGAAGGAAGGGATGCCGACGCCGTTCGCCTCGCTGGGCGAGCAGATGCGGGCCATCGCCGCTTCCCAAATCTCCATCGAATCCGGTGGTCGCGCAGACGGTCGCCTGCTGGAGATCAACGCCGCGCTCGGAGCCAACGAAGCCGTACCCAGTGAAGGTGGCTTCCTCGTACAGACCGACTTCCAGCCGGGAATCCTTCAGCGCATCTGGGAGACAGGTCAGTTGTTCCGCAAGACGGACAACACCACGGTTGGCCCCAACTCCAACGGCCTGAAGATCAACGCCATTGACGAGACCTCACGGGCGACAGGCTCACGCTGGGGTGGTGTGCGGGGCTACTGGCTCGCAGAGGCCGCTACGAAGACCTCCAGCAAGCCGACGTTCCGCCAGATGGAACTCACGCTGAACAAGCTCGCGGCGGTCTTCTACGCCACCGACGAACTTCTGCAGGACACGCAGGCGTTGGAGCAGGAAGTCGCCAAGTCCTTCATGGGCGAGCTGGCGTTCCTCGTGGATGATGCGCTGATCCGTGGCACCGGCTCGGGTATGCCTTTGGGCATCCTGAACTCGACTGGCACGCTCGAGGTCGCTGCGGTCGGCGGGCAGGACGCTGACACGATCATCGCGGAAAACGTCTGGGACATGTTCTTCCGGATGCACCCGTCATCGGTTGCACGGGGGGAGTGGTACGTCAACTACGGCGTGATGCCGCAGTTGCAGCAGCTTTCCGCTGTCGTCGGTGTTGGTGGAGTGCCGTTGTTCCTCCCGCCTGGTGGCATGTCTGCATCGCCATACGGCACGTTGCTTGGGCGACCGATCAACGTCATCGAGCACGCCTCGGCGCTGGGCGATGTCGGCGACATCATCTTCGCCGACTGGAACGCCTACAAGACGATCTCGAAGGGCGGCGTGCAGACCGCCTCATCCATCCACGTGGCCTTCCTCACAGACGAAACAGCGTTCCGCTGGGTTCTTCGCGTCGATGGTCAGCCGAAGTTCAACACCGTGCTGACGCCGTACCTCGGCACAGAGACGCTGGCGAACTTCATTACGCTGGCGGCCCGCTAGTAAGAGGAGAATCGAAACAATGGCAAAGATGATGCAAGAACTGCGGTTCGCAAAGGGCATCGACCCTGTTGCGGACGCTTTCGAGGGAACCGTCACATCCGACGTGTACTCCCTGCGCGGGTACAAGCGCATCCTGTTCGTCGTGTACGTCGGCGTCGGCACTACAGGCACATCCACGCTGACGGTGGAGGCGTGCGACAACGTAACGCCATCGACGGCGACGGCGATCCCGTTCTGGAGCCGCACCGTTGCGGCATCAACGGACGTGGAAGGCGCGATCACCCGTCGTGCGGCGGCAGGGTTCGCCACCACAGCGGGTTCGTCCAAGATCGTGCTGTGTGAAGCAGACGCCGCCGACTGCGCGGCACTCGGCTTCGAGTTCATCCGGCTCAAGGCTGTTCAGGTCGTTGACTCGGCCGTGCTGGGCGGGGTCATGGCGATCCTCGGCGGCCAGATCCGCTACGCGGAAGATATCAACGACACCGTAATTGCGTAATTGAGGGCGGGGGCTTCGGCCCCTGCTTCCCTCACAAGGAGCACCACAATGGCAAGTCCATCAGTAAACAAGGCGATTCGCGATGTCGGGCTCGGACTTCGCGTAATTTCCACACAAGCAGCACTGGCGTCCGGGGCCATCTTCAACACCTCCGGTCGCTTGATGATCACGTCGCTCACGGGACAGGTGACGGTCGCCGCAGACGGCGGCGCCACTACCATCAAACTTCAAGAGGGCACCGGCAACATCGACCTGTGCGCGGCGACGACCGTGACAAGCGATGCGATCGGTACGTTCTACTTTCTCACGGGTGAAGTCGCCGTAATTCTCAACGGCACCGGCAACGCGCCGGTTGTTGACTTGGGCGCGCCCTTCACAGGGATGCCGTCCGCCCCGATCTTCTTCGGGCGAACGAGTACCACAAACACCATCGATCTGATCCAGACGGGCGACGACGCCACGCTGGTGATCGAGTGGATTCTGACGTACATCCCGATGAGCAACGGGGCATTCGTGACGGCGCCCTGATGACAGTTTCAACACGATCCGTTGGAAGCGTACTGGAGTACCTGGACGACAACGGGGCAGTGATCATCGCGTTCGACGGCGCTCTAAAAAAGGTCTACATGGGGCCATCGGCAACGCTCGATGTTGCTGCTGGCGAGATCGTGGCGGCGGACATCGCTACAGGTGCGGTGACGAAGACCAAGCTTGCAGGCGGGTTCCTAAAGTTCGCTCTCGTGGACGGCCAGGACGAAACCAGCGACACCACGATCACGGTGACAGGGATCGCGGTGGGAGATGAACTGGCGTTCGTGGGCGTGCTGACAACCAAGGCGTCGATCGCATCGATCGCATCGAGGGCGTTGACGGACTTCACGGTCTCGGCAAACACGCTCACGATCGGTGCGAATCCGGCTGATAACACCAACAACCAGTATTTCATCATCTATCTCGATCTCACGTAAGGAGGAAAGTCATGGCAACCAAGAAGACACCAGACAAGAAAGCCGACGCGAAGAAGGCAAAGGCTGATGTCGAAGCAAACGAGCCAGTCGAGGCGCCGCAGAGCGGTGTGATTGACGAAGCGCACGCAGGCCCGCCGCCTGCTGGCGAGGCTCCCGCAGTGACCACCGAAACGACCGCGGAAACGGACGTGGAAACGGACGTGGAAGAGCTGCCGGGGGGCGGCACTCGCATCACCGAACGTCCTTCGCGCCGCTACCAGAAATAGCTCTTCCTTGAGCGGTGGAGGGGGTGGGTATGCCTGCCCACTCCCTCTCCACTGAGGTTCCATGCTTTCACTCGTCACAGCGCCCACGGTCGAGCCATTAACCGTCGCAGAGGTGAAGAACCATCTGCGGTTGGACTCAACGTCGGGCGAATGCGCTCCGACAGACCTCACAGCAACATTGGCTGCGCCTGCGGCCCCAGGGAACGTCGATAACGGTGTTCACCGTTACAAAGTGACGTTCGTTACGGCTGACGGCGAAACCGAGGCTGGTGAAGCCTCAAACGCGGTGACGGTGGCGGACAAGACCGTCAACGGCCAGATCGCGCTGACCAACATCCCTTTAGGCGGATCGGCAGTCACTTCAAGGAAGATCTACCGCACCACGGCTAACACTTCGACGTACCTGTTGCAGTCCACAATCGCCAACAACACAGCGACGACGGCGACAGATAACGTCGCGGACGCATCGCTGGGTGTCGCGGCGCCTACGACGAACACCACGCTCGATCCATACATCAACGCTTTGATCATTGCGGCGCGGATGTACGTCGAGCAGCACACCAAGCGCGCATTGTGTACGCAGACGTGGGATCTCAAAGGCGACTCGTGGGGCGACGTTAGTTGTCGCGGCGGCATTGTATTGCCTTTCCCGCCTCTACAGACGATTACCAGCGTGACCTACCTCGACTCGGCGGGAGCTTCAACAGTCTGGAGTGCGACCACGGGCTATCAGGTCGATGCGCCTACTGGACCGCATGCCGAACATGGACGAGTCTATCCGCGCTACCAAGTCCAACTGCCCACGCTTGCGTCAGGGACGTTCAACAGCGTCGTCGTGCGGTTTGTGTGCGGCTACGGCGCAGCTAATGCGGTTCCCCAACCCATCAAGCAAGCGATGTTGCTGATGATCGGCCACTGGTATGAACACCGCGAGGCCGTGAACATCGGCAACATCGTCAACCTCGTGACGATCGTGCCGCTGTCGGCTGACGCACTCCTGGCACCGTTCAATGCGACACGGTTTGGAGGCTAGATGGAAAGCATCGGCCAACTAGATCGTTGCATCAGGATCGAAGGCAGATCGCAGGCCCAAGATTCCTACGGGGAGCAGATCGAGACGTTCACGATCGTTGACTCCGTGCGGGCAGCGGTGAAGTACATGCGCGGGTCTGAACCTTTCCAGGGCGACCAGTACAACGCCAAGCGCGTCGTGCAGTTCACCATCCGTTATCGGACGGGGATTGACGAGACAGCGCGAATTGTTTGGGAAGGCGACACCTACGACATCGACTACATCAACCAAAAGGGCCGTCATCAGTGGTTGGAGATCGTCGGGACTGCGTTGGTGCCAACGATATGAAAGTAGAAGGCGTAGCAGAGATTCAGCGCAAGTTCGCCAACCTCTCAGGCAGAGCGCAGCGAGCCGTCGTCAGAGACTCGTTGCGTAGCGCGGCGCGAGTCGTGGAGAAGGCCGCTCGTCAGCGGGTGCCAGTTGATACGGGAAGGTTGAAGAAGGCCATCACCCAGCGCGTAACGGTGCAGTCGAGTATCGGCGAAGCGTTGGTGGGCTATCGCAAGGAAGCGTTCTACGGCGGGTTCGTGGAGTTGGGCACGTCGAAGATGGCCGCTCAGCCGTTCCTCCGACCGGCGTTGGATGAGAACACCGACGAGATCGAGAAGACGTTTGTGAATGCGTTGAACCGCACGATCGAGGCACGAAGTGGCTGACATCAGGCAAGCGGTCTTCTCACAACTGTCTGGAACGGCGGGCTTGAGTGCGCTGATCGCTTCGCGCATCTATCCGAAGGTTCTGCCGCAGCAGCCGACGATGCCGGCCATCGTCTACCAACTCATCGACAACGACCGCGAGCAAGTGCATCGAGGTCAGACGACCGGAACAAAGGCGAGGGTGCAGTTAACGGTGTGGGGGAACAGTGAGGCGTCTGTTTCAGCGGTGAAGGAGCAAATGCGGCTGGCGATGATAGCCGCTCATGGATCGGTGGCGAGCGTGACCATCGACGGCGTGACGTGCGAAGGCGAGGTCGAAGGATACGAGCCTGACACGATGCGTCACTTTATCGCGCTGGACTTTTTCGTATGGCACAGGGAGGCGGCAGCATGACGAAGGCAGAACCGACGATGGGCACCAACTACCGCGATGCGCTGGAGTCGATTCAGAGCCAGCTTGACCAGTTGGCGGGCGAGGTTGCGGACAACGACAAGGCGCAGAACCGCATCAAGAGCATCAAGAAGGCGGTGGCAGAGATCACGCCCGCGAGTACGGAGACCGAAACCGCGTGAGGAAGATTGTCTACATCTGCGACAGATGCCAGAAGCGCATCGGAGGAACCGTCTATCAGCTCGGCAGCGTTGATGGTGATTTCTGCGCGAAGTGCATCCGTCCAGAAGAAGGTTGTCAGCACGAAGACAACATCTCGGATCAAGTTCCAGGCAGGGATACGGCAAGGCTCATCTGCAAGGCTTGCGGATACGACCGAGTAGAAGCGGTCGGGGAGTTGGTATGACGACGAGTGTGCAGCCGCGCAAACTCGATCTCGGCGCGGGGTCACAGAAGCCGATCAGTGACGAGTGGCTGTCGCTCGACATCGTAGGCACGTTCCGCCCAAACGTCTTGGGGTCGGCGTACCAGTTGCCGTTCAAAGACGAGTCGCTGAAAGCCGTCAAGTGCCACCACGTCCTCGAACACATCCCGCGTGACTACTTCGTCTTTCACTGGGAGCCGAAGGAAGACGACAATCGCATGTGGCACAACGAAGACGGCACTGTCGATTATGCGAACAGCCTCGCTGGATCAAAGTCTTACATCGAATCTCGTCACGGACTCATCGACGTGATGAACGAGATGTGGCGTGTCCTCGAACCAGGCGGGCAGGCGTGGATCGAAGTGCCCGTCTTTCCAACTGAGGAAGCCATTGCGGACCCGACGCACGGATCGTTCCTCGTGTCCTCGACGTTCGACTACTTCAACAGGTGCGACAACCACACAGAAGACATGGGGCACCTGTTCATCTGTCGTGAGGATCACCGCCAGATGTACGGCATCAAGCCGTGGAAGATCAGCCGCCGCGAGAAGGTCAATCACGCCCGCATCCTCGTGGTGTTCATGACGAAGGTGGCGGAATGAAAATCCTCGTCGTTGGCTCCCCGCACTCGGCTTCGACACGCGACGTATGGATCGGCGCGATGAAGGGACTCGGCGCCAACGGTGCTGGTGTGCAGTCCTACGACATGCTGCCTCGGGGCGAGTTCTTCTCGACGCTCGTGGACTTCGTGCGCGAGAAGCACATGCCGATCCCGATGCTGTCGCATGTGCCGTCGCCGATGGTGCTGGCCTACGAGCCGGTCTTCATGGCGGCGCACTGGCATGAAGTGGACGTGGTGTTCTTCATCTCGCCGCAGTACATCCCGCTTGAGTTGCCGCAGATGCTTCGCAAGGACGGGTTCAAGGTCTGGGCCTACATGACCGAGTGCCCCTACGAAGACCCGATCGATGCGCCGCAGAAGGCCGAGTGCTTTGACTTCGTGTTCCTCAACGACCGGAACTCAGAGTCGTACTGGCGGATGTACAACCCGAACAGCCACTACATCCCGCACTCGTATGACCCTGACAAGCACTTCCCCTGGTGGGCGCCGCCGGAAGGCAAGGTGCGGCACGACATCAAGAACGGGCACGACCATGTGACGTATGTGGGATCAGGCTTCGGGCGCCGGCAGAAGTATTTAGAGGACGTGGACTGGACGGGGATCGACCTCAAGGTTTACGGACACTGGCCGCTACTGACGCCGCCCGCGAGCGACCGTGACAAGGAGCAATTTGCGCCGATGCTGGGCGTTCAGACGTTCGAGGGGTTCAAGACGTGGGAGGACTTGCCGCCGACATATGAGTCGCCCATCAAGAAGTACGTGTTGCCGAAGATGGTGGAGAACTCGTTTACCGCACGTTTGTATCGAGGCTCGGCCATCGGCATCAACATGCACCGTCTGGAACGATGGGCGAACAACGCCGAACAGCTTATCGACGAGGGCGATGCGTACAGCATGGGGCCGCGTGGCGTGGAGTTAGCAGCGTGCGGCACCTTCCAGTTATCCGATTTCCGTCAGGAGATCGTAGACGTGTTTGGAGATTCCGTCCCGCTTCATCGGAACCCCGATGAGCTGGGGCGTCTCATTCGTAAGTACCTCGATGATCCCGTGTCACGGGAGTCTCTTGCTAGGCAGCAACACGAGGCGATCAAGGAGCGCACGTTCGCAAACCATATGCGGCGTGTTCTGGAACTCGCAGCCTAGAAGGAGAACGCAGTTGGCAACGATTCTGGCACAGAAGGCACTCATCCTGTTCGGAACAGGAGCCGACTCACTGGCGATGTCCGCAGTGGTCGAAACGCGGAACTGGGACATCAAGATGACACCGGACTTCGCGGACGACACCGTTCACGGTGACACGTTCAAGTCACGCACGCCGACGTTTCAGGACTTCTCCGTGAGCATCACGGGGCTGATGTCGGATGTTGCATCCACCGCGGCGGGGCTTGGGGCGAAGGGTCTGATCACCGTCGCGCTGGCGAAGACATCGGGCAAGTTCTACCTGTACCCCGACTCGACGATCACGTCGGTCTACTGGTCAGGACGCGGCTACATCGCCATCGACGCGCACACCGCGCCATATGACGACTTCAGCCAGTTCAACTGGTCGATCGCGGCAAACGTGGCGCCGGCCTACCAGGGAGCGGCTAGCTAATGGGAGGAGCCATCCGCGTCCGACCGCCCGTTGGCGTCTCCATTCGTGGAGACATTGCCGAGGTGTGGCAAGGCGAGACGCAGCTTGGGCTTCTGTACCAGTGGACGATCCACGGTTCAGGGAACAAGTGGGATGGCGATGCGTTGAAGTACCGCCTCACCGGGGGGGAAGGCGGAGAGGTTGAGCTACGGCTGTTCCTCTCCGCTCCCGGTGGGGCCGTGCTGAATCTTACGGCCTACGGGCATATCGCTAGTCCATTCACTGCGGACGGCGAATTGCACAAGCAAGCAGTGAGAATCAAAGGGACGCGACTAGACGTTGCGTAGGACTCAGGAGGGTCATATGTCGGAGGCTCCGACCACCAAGAAAGTCGAACTGTCGAACGAACGATGGATCGAGTTACGCACCACGAAGATTCTGTCTGACGTTCGCTACCAGCTTGAGGACAGGCACAAGCGCGGGTTTGCCGACGAGACACTGGATGAGCTGGCGGCGATCGAGGCGCGGATCGTTGGCTGGAACTTCACCGAGGCGCTGCCATCGGACATGAAACTCCGCCGGCAAATCCTCGATGGGTTGTCGGAGGACGACGGGATCAAGCTCGTCATGGCAAATCGAGGTGTCGAGCCTGACCCAAAAGGCAACGCGAAGCGCTCGGTCGGTTCGTCAACTGGTACACGGCGAAGCAAGAAAAAGGTGAGTCCGACAGAGACTTCATCGAGCGACGAGGGGAGCAGCCCTACCAGTGGGTGATTTCACGAACGTGCGAAACGTTTGGCGGCTATCCGTCTCCAGGTGGGGCGCTGGATCAGGACTCTGCGCTGGTGGAGGAGATACAGGCGATGCGCTGGTTCGCGCACGTCTACGACGAGTTCACGCGCGATCCAAAGACGCTGACGCGGGAACGCGAGAAGTATCTGGAAGAGATGGAGCGGCTGTCTGAGAGCGTTGGTAGGTGACGAGGATATGTGGCTTAGGCGGAAAGACGAGCGCGAGCAGTCCCAGTGCAAAGAACCTGCCGCAACCGGAGCGTTGTTTGGTCTCAACCACGCTCACGATCGTGTAGCCGTTTTGGGTCATGTACGGCGCTTCGCGGGCATATGCCTCATGCGAATCGTAGTCACGCACGATGAGATCGTTGAGAAGCGACGGGGGCCACGGGTTCTTGCAGACAGGGCACTTGGGGAACCCGTAGTTGGTGCGCTCGGCACCGCATTTGGCGCAAGGCAAGTCGTTCATGGGACTCGATAGTACGCACCTTTTGGCAGGGAACGCAATAAGGCACGTCAAGTAAATGGCGACAATCGGCACGGTCAACGTCAAGATCACGGGCGACATCTCAGGACTTGTCGCTCAACTCAAAGCTGCCGGCCTTCAAGTCGAAGGATTTGACAAGCGGATAAGCCGAGTCGGTGACAATACCCGCCTTGCTGCGACCACGCAGGCGCGTGGCTTCTCGAACCTCGCCCGCGCCTTCACCAACGCCGCTGGGACTACTGGAGTTCTCAACAGCGAGATCTCAATCCTTGCATCGTCAGTCGGCAATGTCGGACTCGTCGCGGCTGGCGCTGGTATTGGCGTCGGTGTGCTGGCGGCTGGATTGGGCGCGTCGATCGTAAGCGCGATCAGTTTCGAGTCGGCGATTACGAAGGTCGCCAAGACCGCCAACTTTTCAGCAGAAGAGACGAAGGCGTTTGGCAATGAGATCCTTGAGATGTCGCGGCGGTTGCCGGTTGCAACAAACGACCTGACAAGCATTGCCGAGATCGCGGGTCAGCTAGGTATTCAAGGCACATCGAACATTGCGTCGTTCGTGGAGGAGGTCGCCAAGCTCTCGTCCACGACGGGCGTTGCAACGGCGGAATTGGCCCCAGCGCTTGGAAGCATCATTCAGGTCTCTGGTCTCGCTATTACCGAGGTCAATCGCGTCTCGTCTGCTATCACCGAACTTGGTAACACGTCGAACTCGACCGAACAGCAGATCCTCGATTACTCGGTACGCCTTGCTGGTGTCGCAAAAGCCGTGGGCGCTCCTATCGTCGGTGTCCTCGGACTTAGTTCGGCATTTGCGGCGGCTGGCGTTGAGTCAGAACGTGGTGCGACGGCCATTCAGAAGGGTCTGCTGACCATCGACGAAGCGGCAACAGAAGGCGGCGAGAAGCTGCAACTGATCGCAGATGTCGCAGGGCTGACGGTAGACGCCTTCGTTGACCTCGAAGCAACACGCCCTGATCTCGCGTTTGCGCGGTTCGTCGAAGGGCTGGGCGGGCTGGACAACGCCACCGCAGTCCTCGAAGCGCTGGAACTCGCAGACGTTCGCGTAACGGCGGCGTTCCTGTCTGTTGGTAACGCGGTCGGTGGGGTGGTTAAGCCCATCGAGGATGCTACGCAAGCAGCCGTCCTTGGCACGGCGACGAACGAGGAGTTTGGGCGAAGTTCAGAGACGACGGCGGCCAAGATCCAGATCATGCGGAACAAGATCAGCGCTACGGCGACCGACATAGGAACGGTGCTGCTTCCTGCCGTGAATCTCGCGATCGACGCGATCAACAAGGGGTTCGACGCCGACCTCGGCGCCCGCGCCAAGGACAACATTCAGGAGATCGTTGATGCCATTAATGGCCTAGGTGACGGCGTATCGCTGGAGGGGATCGTCGCAGCGTTCCAGAGCGTTGATGACAAACTCACTGAAGTCAAAGACAACGTGTCTGAGACGTACAACTTCCTGCGTGACATTCCCGGCACTGGCCCGATCTACGAACTGGCCGATGCGTTCATTGCACTAGGCGATGCCATCGCAAATGTTCCAAAGCCTGACCTTGGCGGGCTGGGCGGGTTCGTTGGCATCGCGAAGGACGCGCTGCGCGGCGGTGTGGGTGCAGTGGTTCCGGGACTAGGCGTCCTGGACTTCCTGTTTAGCGATCGCGGCAATGGTGGACGAGAACCAGCGAGGAGTCCGCTGTCGCAATCGGACGAAGACGCCTTGCGAGGCGGTGAGGGCGCGGGCTTCGCGGCGGTGACAGAGCGGCAGAAGCGCGATGCGGCAATACCCCCCGGCCTTACTTCCGGTGGTGGAAGTTCAGGCGGTGGCGGGCCGAAGCAACTCACTGCGCTCGAAGCGGCGATGGACGGCATCATCACGCGGTCCGAAGCCCTGACGTTAGGGCTGACGGACGCACAGGTCATCGCTCTTGAGCTGGCGGTGGCCGAGAACAAGGTGGCCGACGAGGAGTTCCGCCGAAGGATTGAACTTCAGGCACTTGCTCAGGCATATCCCGGACTGACGGGCGAAGAGGTGAAGTTCCGGCTTGGCTTAGAGGCTATCGCTGAGCATCTTGCGCTCACGGGCAAGTCGATCGAGCAGTTCGTCCTTGAGACTTCGACCACGCTGCTAGAAGGATTCCAGTCGGCGTTCGCGGCGATCTTCAACAAGCCGACGAAGGAAGACTCTCAACTCCAACTGCAACTGCTAGAAGCACAGCGGCGCAAGCTCCTTCTTGGATCAGGCGGCTCGGACTCGCAGAAGAAGGCGCTCGACGCGGAGATCGAACGCATCCAGAACCTCATCGCCATCCGCCGCAACGCCGACGAGATCACCAAGACACGCGCAGAGATCGCGGACAACACCGCGCTCACGGATCAGGCTCAAGCACAAGCGGCAGAACTCTACATCGCCGCCATCGAAACATCGTCAGCGGAAGTCGAGAAGAACACCGGCATCGTGTTCCTCCAGACGCTCGCCAACATCGGTTTGAAGGATCAGACGCTCGCGCTGACGACAGCCTTCGCCAACCTCAACGACTCCGTAACAAACGCCGCTGCTACTGGTTCAGGCTTGTCTTTGGCAGATGCGCTGGTCGCACTCGCAGCGTTGCCAGACGGTGGCAAGAGCCTTCTTCCTGCGGCGGCGTTGGGGATTGAAAACGTCGAACGGGATATGACCGTGAGGGTTCACCGTGGAGAACGGATCATCCCTGCCTTCAGGAACCAGACAGGCGAGTCAGGCCAGCCGATCAACATCACGTCGTATATCACCGTCGAAGGCGATGCGACTGACCGCACCGTGGAGCTGATCAAGAAAGCAGTGCGCGAAGAAGCCGAGAACGCGATCCGCCGAGCAAGTTTCCGTGGTTCATACGTGACGAGTGGAGCGTACACACCCTCATGAGCACATACGTCTTCACACTCGACGGTCTTGCATTTGCGAGCGATGCGCGGTTCTTCCGAGGCCCAGCGATCTATCACCAGCCGCAGATATGGGCCAAGCAGAAGTTCATCGGCCACACAGGCGTTGACGCGACGGGGATGCAGTTCTTGGGGCTGGAGTCTCAGGAGTGGAAGTGCGGCAAGGGCGCGAGGTTTACGACGGCTGAGAAGGACAAGTTGGTCAGCGTCTACAACGGGCGCATCCCGGTGGTCTGGAAGACGCCGCAGGACGCCACAGGCATCAATGTGGTCCTGCTGGATCTGGTGGTCGAAGACCAAGAGCCGGGGCCGAGTGGACTGTTCCTCTGCACATTCACGTTGGTACGGAGGGCGTAGATGGCCCTCGCTGACGAGACACTTAAGACGACACATACGGTCACGTATTTCGTGCGTATCTACACGACGCCGGGAACGTATAGCGGAGCGAACGTGCTGTTGCAGGCGAGTGATCCGAACTCCGCGACGGGTGTACCAGGCATCGAGGGAATCAGGATCAGCAAGTCCTTCGACTCGCCTGTTCCTGTGTGCCAACTCGACCTCTCAAGGGTGCCGACGTGGATCACCCGCGGGCAAGGCGTGACGGTAGACGTGGGCTACAACGGCCTCACCCAGCGTCTGTTTACAGGCTTCATTCAGTCCAGAGAGCGCGGCGTCGGCAAGGGCTCGATCCAGTGCATGGGGCGGCTGTGGACGGCGTTTCGCACGGTGCAGATCGGCGAGAGGTCGGTCGATGGCGACACCGTCGAGCAAGCCATCGAAGACATCCTCGATTACGTCGGGCTGACAGATAACCGTTCGCTGACGATCCCTGCGTTCACGCTCGGCACGGCATCTGATCCTGTCCTCGAGCGTATGCCTGCGTCTCAGATGCTTCAGATGCTCATGGACATCGACGGCTGCCGCATCTATGAGCTGGGGTCGGGCCAGATCGTCATCCGCGTGATCGACGAAGCGCCGGCACCTGTGGCGTACAAGACGTACACCACCAACGCTAATGCCACCGCTCGCATCCTCGAAGCGTCGGACAGGGAAGACCCGGAGTACTACCGCAACCGCGTCATCGTCACGGGTACGACGGTGATAGAAGGATCGGCACCAGACGAAACTTCACGGACGATCACCGCCACCGCTACGAACACAGGCTCGGCTCTCGTCCAGCCTGCCCTTCCTTCTGGGACGTACATCGACGCGGAGTACAACAACCACCTCATCGACACAGACGCTAAAGCTGCTGACGTTGCCATCCGGCTGCTGGCGAAGTTCGCACGGATTCCTCGCCAGTTGCAGATCGAATTGGCTGGTGATCCTGAACTGGAGCTGGGCCAGACCATCGCCTTCGTCATGCCAGAGATCGACCTCAACGACCGAGGCTTCATCTCAGGCATCGAGCATGTCATCGACGGCAACGGCTACCGCACACGGCTGACTGACTTCCGAGGCGCAGGCGATACCGGAGGGACGTTAAGCCAGAACCCCATCGCGGCTTTTACCTTCAAGTCGGAGATCGAAGTCTTTGGCGCGACGACCAACGTGTTCGCGGCGCTCGATGCGTCTAACTCGTTCGACCCTGACGGCACCATTGCAAGCTACGCATGGTCGGACAACCAGACCACCACGCCTGAGATCGCCACGCTGACGACGCAACAAGTCCTGGTGCGGGGCGATACGTCGGCATGGACTGGCTCGTGGGAAGTCACCCTCACGGTGACAGACAACGACGGGCTTACAGGTTCAACGACGATCACCATCCCGTACACGAACACCGATGCAGAAATAGTCCTTCCGGCGATCTATGCCGCGATCAATAACCGGCACTCAGCATCACTTGATGGCGCGATCAACTGGAACGACTCGACCGTTGGAAGTGGCAACTCGATCTCTGTTGGAGCCAGACCTTCGGACGGCGTGAACGTTGGCCATGCCATCTACGGCACTTCGACCGGACGCATTTACAGGACGACCGACGCAGGCGTAACGGTCACGCTGGTCTATACGTCTGCTGCTGCGGTGGCGATGAACGATGTGCGGTGGGACTGGCGCAACGGCAACGTCTGCTGGGCCATCGACGAGAACGCCATCGTCTATATCTCGCTCGATGCGGGGGTGACGTGGACGATCTACTCATCGCTTCGCACGACCTTGAGTCTTGCTGGAGCGTTAGGCAACCAACTGGGATTACCGGCTGCTGGCGGAGTCTACGTCTTCGGGGGAACAGGGGCCGGTAGTCCACTCATTGCTTACGATCCTGTTGTCGGATCGCAAGCATGGACTCGCCCGACTCTTACAGGCGATATAGCCACCGACACGATCACAACGCCTGGTGATGCGACCTTACGGATCGTGGACTACACCGCTGGCTACACGAAGGAATGTCTGATCCTCTCGTGGTCGTCTGGCGGCGGGGCTTCGATCACAGCGGTCTACTCAGCCACTTCTCCACCGTTCGCTAACTCGTGGGCCTTCACTCGCGCATCGACAACCTTTGGAGGCTTGAAGACCGGAAGGTACATCGTCTCAGACAACGTACTGATCAAGTCCGACTACTTCATCGCGGCCTTCGCTAACCGTGCAGTCTGGGAGTCTACAGACGGCGTGGCGTGGACAGAGATCGCGGATGTAATGCCGTCTGGCGTGACTCCTTGGCACTGCATTGGGATGACGGGATCAACCGAACTGACGGGGATCGTGGGGATGTTCGGCGTCTTTATGATCGCCGCATCAGACGGCATCTATAAGTACACACCTCGCATTGATGCCACAGCATCATATGTTCGTGGAGGAGACGGAGCAGGGACGGCGTGGCCTGCGTCTGCGATTGGTAAGAAGCTCAGTATCGGCGCGCCGGGGCTGGCCTCTACCCCGTTCCAGCTGTACGCGCAGATGGATGCTGGTGATGAGGAGTTACTGGCGTGTGACGGGGCGACGTGGGCGGAGATGTCCACCGACGCCGACAACAACAACTGGCACCTGAAGAACCTTAACGGCGTTCTGTACCGAATCGCAGACAAGCTCGTCACAACTGACATCGGTGGTGTGGGAGATTTGGAACGCAGCACCGACAACGGGGCGAGTTGGACAATCGAGATCGCGAAGGACGCCGACGCCGGTATCCAGTCAGTGACCATCAGTGCCGACGGGACGCTGTGGGCTTTGTGGGGATCACACACCGCACCAGCCACGGACTTCCTCAAGGTTTACAAGTCGGTTGACGACGGTGAGACGTGGACGCTGGAATACACCGACGCCGATGTCTCAGGTCTTGCTCCTGTAGACATCGCCTGCCATCCCACCAACGCAAGCATCATTGCGATCACCTGCATCCGCAGTAGCGGCGGCGCACGGCTGCTGTACTCGGCCACTACGGGCGTGTCCTTCACCCTCCGCACGATCACGGTAACTGGCAGCGGACTAAGCGGGCTGTGGCTCACCTTCTCGCAGGCGGGGCGGATCGTTGTCGCTGGCGGCGGATCGATCATCCAGACATCGGACGATCTCGGCGTGACGTGGACGACACGGGACAACCCTTCAGGAACGGCAAGTATGTTCATTTTTCGCGTCGGCAGTCGTCTGTTGTACGGCGTATCCACTGCTTCCAGTGACGGCGGCAGCATCCGTATCTCCACAGACGAAGGGACAACGTGGGCGTCCTACATTACAGGCGTGGCATTGGACTCGGCCCTTACCAGCGGCGCTGTGCAAGCTGCCTGCATGGATCAGAACGGCGGGCTGTGTGTTGCCTTCTCGTCTGCGACTCTCACCGACGCATGGTGGCGTACATCCGATCCGTGGGGGACGCCCATCTGGACTTCGATCGCTTTCAACGCTGACGCATTAGCGACGAGCTTTATGAGCCTTCAAGGGTTGGCAGCGGGGCCAAGCGAATGAGCAACTTCCAAAACCCCTACCAGAAGATCAGTTGGCTTGAGACTCAAGTGAAGATGCTCAAGGCCAAGCTCGAACACATCACGAACGGCGCGAGTCTGCGATCGACAGGCAGCGGATCGACGGTTACGGGCGTTCCGGTCGTACACGAACACACAGGCACAGGCGAAGGTGGCCTCGTTGATGCGACGGCTATCGTCTACACGCCGGCCGTACTTACCGACTGGGACGGCGACGCTGATCCCGGTGACGTAGATGACGCCTTAGACCAACTGGCAGAGCGCATCGATGACGTAGAAGGCGCAGCAGGCCACTCCACGCACGATGCCGCCGATGTGACATACACACCCGCCGTCGCTACCGATTGGGACAGTGACACCGATCCAGGGGATGTCGATAACGCGCTGGATCAACTGGCCGAGCGTGTTGACGACCTCGAAGGTGCGGGCGGTGGTGGTGGGCCGCACACGTTACTCGACGGCTCAGATCACACAGACACCGCAGCAGACACCGTAAGCCGGGGGTCGATCATCGTCGGCAACTCCACGCCTGCATGGGACGAAGTAACGGTAGGGGCGGCAGGAACCTACGTGCGGTCGGACGGCACCGACACGACCTTCCAGCCCGTCTCAGCCGCCGACGTGGATATTACCGACGCCGGAAGTCATTACACATCGACCGAGGTCGAGGCGGCATTGCAGGAGATCGCCGCACGCTACCGCACGAAGTCGATCTGGATACCGGCAAAGGACTTCATCCCCGCGATCGCACGCGGTTCAAGCGCGGCACCGCCGATGGGAACGTATGACGCGGGCAGCAACGATATCACGCTCACGGGCATCCCGTTCGACTCAACAGCCATCGAGTACGCATCCCACTGGCTGAAACTTCCGGCCAACTTCAACGGGTTGACGTTTACGGCCAAGTTTGTTTGGTTCGCTGATTCGGCATCGACGAACAGCGTTGTATGGGGGATCGCGATGCTCGCGCGGTCGAACGACGACGCGGCGAATACCGCAGTCGGTACGGCGGTCGAAGTCACCGACGCCAACACCGTAGCGTTGGACATTCTTGAGACGGCAGCGACGGGCGCGATCACGCCATCAGGGACACCAGCGGCAGGGTGCATGCTGTTCGTCGAGGTCTACCGCGACCCGACGGACGGCTCGGACACGCTCGCCGCGGATGCATGGCTCATGGGCGTGGAGATTACTTTTGGCCTGACAGCGGCGGGGGTGTGATGCTGGTTCTCTCGACCGCACGGCAGGCATACGAACGGCTCAAGAGCGAGATCACGCGCTCGCCTGTTGACGTGGAGATCCCCGGCGAGGGCGCGATGGAAGCGTCGGCGGCGCGGGGTGATCTGTTTCTCCACGACCCGGCCGACGACGGGATGGAGAAGGGCGCGTTCGCGTGGATTTCGGCGGAACCCTCATGGCAACAGCCCACCATGCTGTATGCGGTGCATATCTGGGGGCCGTCAGAGCGGCACTTGGACATCCTCATCGACGTGTGCCAGTACGGAGTAGACGCGGGGATCGGTGATCTGCCGATCTCCTACCGGCGCGGCGGGCACCCGTTGACGATCATCGCTGACCAGTACGCGAACGTGAAGTTTTCGAGTGATGGCAAGCACTCCGAGACAACGCTGAGGCGTGCGCTCGTGACGCTCAAGAAGGTGCGGCGATGACGTGGCGCTACCGGGGAGCCTACGGCGGGGAGTCGCAGGACGTGCAGATGGAGCGCGTTGACGTGGTGCGTTCGTCGGCGGTGACGATCGGCACGACGGCGGGGGATATTGTCTCAGGCTCGCGGCACCTGACGTTCCCGACGGCGACGGACGCAGCGAAAGCCATCATCCCGATCGACCTGAATAACGAGGCGGTCGTGCAAGCCAGCGCGTCTGTCTACGAGTTTTCGGGCTGGGTACGCATCGACGGCACGCTCTCGGCGGAAGTCGGATTGCTCTCTAACGCCACGCAAGGAGGGACGCGCTACATACGCATCGGCACCGACGGCACGCTCAGGCTCTACAACAGTTCAGGCGTGCAGCTCGGCTACGACTCCCGCGACAAAATCTCAGACTCGGCACCGACGCACTTCCGCGTGACGTATGACTACGTGAGCTGCAACGGCAATGCCAACATGGCCTACGTCAATGTATTCGTCGCTGGCCGTTGGCAATGGGATGGGCTGATATTTACGTCCGCTCAGCCGCTACTCGAAACAGACGCGACGACGATGTGTTGGGGCGAGTGGTTAGCGGCGGCGACCAACAGGGGCGCGAATCTCGTCACAGATGATCTGTGCTTTCGGTCGATGGCCGACGAGACGGACATTACCTATGCACCCGCTGTTTTGCCGTACTACCAGCCTGCGGGGATCTTCCAGCTTGTCGGCGGCTCATCGCTACCGGCGACGGGCGACGGCTCACAGACGGCATGGACGCTCTCCGATGGCGGCGCGGCCGACTACACGCGCATCAACGAATCCCCCAACAACGGCGATACGTCATGGATCGGCTCGACGACGAACAGCCAGAAGGAAACCTACGTCTACGCCGCGTCCAACCCCACAGACTCAGGCGACACGATCGTTTCCGTACAGATGCGGGGCGTAGAGCGCGTGACGGGCGGCGCGAAGGGCGCATGCCGCCCCATCCTGCGCGACCCATCGGCCAACGAATCGTTCTACGCATGGACCGCACCAGGTACGTCCTATGTCGGCGTCGCCGCCAAAGCCATGCCACGGCCAGCAGGCGGCAGTTGGGTTACGGGCGACTTCGACGCGGGCGATCTGGAGTTCGGCATCCAGGCGTTGGGTTCGGGGACGATCGGCGTGCGGGTGACGGCAGTACCGGGGCCGGAGATCCTGAAGCACGAAGCCGTCAGCCCGCATCAGCGGTATTTCGCATGAAGTTGATGTGCCCGTGTGGGCGTGCTGACGAGTACCAGCCTGATCGCTGGAGCAAGCCGAGGAGGTTGGCGCAGGCGCACATTCACGGCGTCCAGGGGCACATCTGGAAAACGACGCATCGCCGCTGCACGGAAACAAAGTACGTGACAGATACGATGGGGCGGACGATGCTCGCTGTATGGAACGAGGCTGAGGCGCGTATACTTGCACCAGCCCGCTAGGGCACGGACACACGGATAATCGGACGGTAGACCGCCGTCCATCTTCTGCGAAGGAATCGCGGAGGGTGGGCGGCGGTTTCTTTGCGTTACGGGGGAGACGTGATTGAACGAGCTATTGGCGGCCAACCCACCAGAATCGGCGGTCATCTATGCGCTGGCCACCGCTGCCGTCAGCGCCCTCGTTACCTGGCTCGCCATGCGGCGGAAGATGTCGGGCTCCATCTCGACCACGGACGCCGATCGGCTGTGGTCACAGAACGAGAAGCTGATCGACGCCTACCAGACCGACAACGGCCACTTGCGCGATCGGCTCGCGGCGCAGGACGTGCGGATGGGATTACAGGACGAAAAGATTTGGAAGTTGACCGAACGCGAGAACATCTGCATGGCCGAGAACGCTGAACTAAAGCGCAGGCAGGAGCGGCTTGAACGGATGTTGAAGGTGGACATCGGAGCCAGCACGGAAGCGGAGTTTGCGCCGGAGGAACTGTGAATGAGCGGGGAGCAGTTACTGGGGATCGCGGCCATCATCGGTGCGGTCGCATCGCCGTTCTCGCTCTACATGATCGCCCGACTGTCTCACCAGTTGGCGCAAGCATCGAACGCCAACCTTGCAGCGACTGCGCGCGTGAAGGCGGAAGTGACGCCTAACAACGGACTGACGAACGGAGAGACCGTCGATGCCACGTTGACCAAGTTGATTCAGATGGAGCCACGCGACGAACGCTCGGCGCGAGACGACGAACACATGGAAGCAATGTCGGACATTGATCCGGCACTCGCCAAGAAAGAAGCAGAGGAGGAGACATGACGGTAAGTAACACGCTGGTCATCAAGATCATTCTGGCAGCCGTGGCCTGCATCTTTACGTGGTTCCTCGTCGGGGAGTTCAGCGTCGAAGATACGGCGCAACTCTTGGGCGTGGGCGTCGTAGGGTTCGCGCTTGCGGCGGTGATCCTGCCATGAAGGAGTTTCTGATGGGGCCGTGGCTGTTCCGCCTCGTGGACGTGCTGATCGGCCCGCTGACGACGCTCGTGTTGGAACTGCAGCGGCAGATCGACGAGGGCGGAACCATCGACGGGCGCCTGCTGTTGAGCATCGCTCTTGGTGGTGTGTTGCAGATCCTCTGGCACGTCCAGCGCAACGCTGTAGAGACCGCGCAGAAGAAAGCCGAAGTCCGCACGGGCGAGGACGCCGACGACGACGAGATGGTGGAGACAGAAGAAGAGTGAGTGCTTCCGCTTAACGAGCGAGCAGCCATCGAGAGGATCATCGGTATGGTCAACACCTTCACCGAAAGTATCTGGAACGACGTGAAGGCCCATACGTGGAAGTACGAGCCACGGCATACGCCTATCGTTGGCGCGTTGGTTCACGCGACACGCAGCACCATCCCGAACAACCCGACGCAACGCGAATACGAAGCCTGTAAGAACTGGTTTAAGTCGCCCAACAATCGCACCGTTGATTCGCAAGGCAGGGTGTCCGCTGGCATGACACACGCCGTTGTCGGCGGCGGTGGGAAGTTCTGTGTCGTGTTGCCGGACGAGATGTACCCGACATGGAGCGCGGGACACATGGACACGGGTGGCTTCTGGTCGGTGGAGATCGCGCAAGCGACCAACGACACGCCCTTTGATCCGCTGGACATCGAACGCGCCCAACATGAAATAGCGAAGAAGGCCAAGCTGCACGTCTTCCCCGTGAAGCACATCCCATTCATGGACGGCGACAACAAGCAGGCACCAGGCATCGCGTACCACGACGCCTCGCGCAACGGCGTCATTCTCGGCAAGTCAGACCCCGGCAAGATGCCGCCGTTTAACAACCGGCTCGCGTTCGTCGCGGGCATCCAGCAGCTACTAGAACCAGAGGAGGAAGATATGGCGGCCATCGAGTTGGTCTGGAGCTATGAGACCGCGCAACTGTTCGTGCTGGGACAAGGCGAGCCGCGCTGGGTGGCTGATCCCGCAGCGGCGGCGGACTTGGAGAAGGCGTACGGCAAGCCGCAGAAGGCACTCTCCAAGAAGGCGCTGCAAGCGTTGGGGGCGAAGGTCTGATGCGCTGTCCCCGGTGCCCGAACCGCTTGTTTCGTGATGCAGATGGATTGGCCTGCATCTGCGGGCATCGGGAATACGACTCACCGCTGACGAAAGAGGCCGCAGACCGAGAACGCGCTGCTTTGCGTCCCAGAAGCGGCAACACCGACAACTATCGGCGGTTCGGAGTCCACGCGAACAAGACGCTGGAGCGGTACGAATGAAGTACGCGCTGATCGCAATTGCGCTGGCCGTCATACTCGGCTATGCGTTGCGGTCGGTGCAGGCGTTTGAGCCGGGGGTCGATTGTATCGTTGACCCTCGCGATGTTGACCGTAACTGCACAATTAATAGCAACGACCTTCTGATCGTTGGCGCGGGTTACGGGCTGGTTGCTACCCTAGAGCCATGGACACCATCACCGGAACCCCCATCACCGATTCCGACTATCGAACCCACTCTCACCTCCACGCCCACGGCTACGTCCATGGTGACACCGATCGCCACGGCTACACCGAGCATCACCTCGACGGCCACCTCCTCTCCCGTCGCTACCACATCCGCGACACCGACTTCCACGCGAACGTCAACCGCGACACCCCTACCTACTGCGACTGCAAGTAGCGGCTACACCGTCGCTGATCTGCTCAACGACACGACCGGCCCCCACTCTGGCGTGCTGTGCGAAGGCTCACCGCCCACAGGCATCAGCGGCTACGACTGGCAATTCAACGGGCGCGTCAAGAGCCAGACCAACAGCCTCAATCAGTTCGTCGCGTGGGGGACAGTCCAATATCGGGCGTGCGGGCAATCGACGGCGAACACCATCGTCGAGATCCGCAACCTCCGCGTCTATGCACTCGCAGGCGGGATCTGGCGGCACTACACGACGCAGAATGATCCCTTCAACTGGTGCGGCGACCACCAGCACGACACGTTTGCGTACATCACGGCCTGCACGGAAGTAGGCGACGGATGGCGTATGCCTGTCGGCAACCGATCACTGCATTGGGCGGAATCAACGGACGCGACGTTCGCCAATGACGCCTGCCATGTCGTGCTGTACGAGACGAGGAAGATCGGCAGCGGTGAGGTGATGGGAAATAGCGGGCTGGACTGGCGGAACGGCAACAGCAGCGCGGGGGATTCGTGGTTCGGGTCGTACCAGCGGATCACGGACACGTTCTCGACCATCGGCGGGACCAGTTGCACCAGCCAGCAACTCGCTTCAAACCTTCCACCTGGAGTCAATGCGGAGAACTGACATGAAGATACCCTCGATTCGACAACTCAAGCGGTACAGGCCGGGGGAGATATGCCCGATCTCCGGTCAGTGGACTTTGAGTAACGGCCAGCAGGCTACCGTCGTGAAGGGGGAACCAATGCCCCCTACTCCCCGGCCTAACATGAAGTGGCGTTTAACTGATCGAACGCGGTAGACTCTGCGCGATGGAAACAGAAACAGAGATGGCGTTCCTGACGGCGTTTGAGGCCGGACTCCGCGAGCGTAACATCAAGATCGTTCGGCGCGATGTGAACGATAACGAGTTGATGGGTGGCTATCCCTGACTACTGGCAGATGTATCCCGTCTCTACGTTCCTGATCGAGCACCCGCAGAACGCCGCGCTTGCCCGTTCGATGGCCGATCACGCTGCCCACCGCTTCGATGGCCACTGACCCGCCCCTCACTCCCCCAACAGACGCCCCATCAGGTCGAAGTCCCGGCTCCGCTTGAGGGCAGCTTCCTCTCTCACCGAGCGCGTGTAATGCGCCAGCATCTTCGACCCGTCCGACCACCCGCCCAGCATCCGCAGCGTCTCGGTGTCCATGCCTTCCATTAAGGCGTGACTGGCGAACGAGTGGCGGAACATATGCGGGTGAACCCGCCGCTTGACCCCGGCCAGCTTCGCCAGTCTGCGGACGCGCATCCGTAACCGTTCGGTGGAGTAGGCGGGTGCCCCTATTCGTTCGAGAAGGGCGATTGCGGCCACAGGGAGCGCGATCTGGCGGTGTTTGCCCCCTTTCCCGCGTATCTGGGCGGTATCGCCAGAAACGGCCCCCAGCGAGCATAATTCGCTGGCGCGTAATCCACAGCACAGCAGCAGGAACATCAGCTCGTAGGACGGATCAGGGCAGGCGTGCCACAAGGCCTGAAGTTCGTCTTTGGACAAGTAGGTATGAGGCCGTTCGACCGGGCGGGGCGTCGGCACGTCCTTCATGGGATCTGGGATGCCGTAGATCGTGATGTAGGCGCAGAAGGATGCGAGAGCGCCGGAGAAGGTTCGGGCCGTCGAACGAGCTTGTCGGGTGAGGCGGTCGGCAATGAGACGGCGGCAGACTTCAGGCGTGAGAGCCAGGAGATCGCACCGACGTCCGGCCTCCGCGTCCTCAGATACGCCACCGGTTAGCCCACCGGTTTCTTTAGATTCAGAAACGATGACGTCCAGGTCTTTGAGGAGGGAGCGATAGGTGCGAACCGTGCCGCTGCTGCGGCCTTCGAGCGTGAGGTCGAGCAGGAAGGCGTCGAGCGCCACTTGCAGCGATGGTAAACGCTCGCTCATAGCCACCTACAAGCGAGCGGCGGTCGGCATCTATGCCGAACACAGAACATAACAGACACCGATCAGCCTGCCAAGCGTGTCTGTCAACCCTCCCATTGACAGGTGTGGATCGGCACCCTAGAGCATCTGTTCGTCTAACTGGAACACTAGCGTGTCACTATCCTGAACTTGACGGTATTTGGGGTATTGACAGGACGGTTACACATACGTATGATGGGCGCATGGTTGCACTGGTAACGGGTCTGAATTGCAAGCGGTGCGGGCACTCGTGGTATCCACGGAAGCCGGAGCCGCCGAAGGTTTGTCCTCGATGCAAGCGCGACGATTGGCAGACAGAGCGGCGGAAGGCTCAAGAGGAGCCAAAGCCGTAGGTCGGACTTCGGGGTGTTGAAAAACGCACGTTAACGAAACCCCTCACAAGTCCCAAACCTACGGCTCCAGATTCAAGGGGGTTCGATTCCTTACGCCTACGGTCGGTGAGTCGCATTCAGGCTTGCTCTCGTCGGTGACTTCCTACAGCAAGGGCCGTAGGCGCAAGGAATTGAGCCAAAAGGAAAAGCCCCCGTGGACGCGGGGGCGAAGTCACACAGGAAGGTGTTTTCCCGATGACCGATAGCAATTCTACACCACAGGTTAGTCACGGCTGCTTCGTCTGCGGCGTGACGTTCTCGAGCGCGGCTGACCGCGACGAACATCGAGCGACCGTCGAGCACATCGCCAACTTCGTCGAATGGCGCATGGCGGCTCGAGAACGGTGGGCCAGCGCATGAACACCGCACCCGGACTCACCGCACACGCCGCTGAGGTGGACGCGCTGATCAAGCGGCGCATCGCCGGCTGCCGTGTTTGCAAGACACCCTTCGAGCCGAACGAGCGCAAATTTAGGAAGCGCAATTTCATCTGCACGCCCTGCGAGAACGCCTACCGTAAAGATTGGGCGGCGAGGCGGCAGGCGTCAGGATTGCCAGTTGGGGCGGCTCTCGAACTCATCGGCCGTCGGTTTTGGAAAAAAGTCGATAAGGGTGCCGAGTGTTGGCTTTGGACAGCATCGCGCAAGCCGAACAACTACGGCGAATTCCACTATCAGGGCCGAATTCGCCACGCCCATCGCGTTGCCTTCGCTCTGACTTTTGCCGCAGGTGAACTCCCCGAACTAGAGGTTTGTCATCACTGCGATAACCCACCGTGCGTCAATCCCGCCCATCTATTCCTAGGTACGCACCAAGACAACATGGATGACAAGGGTCGGAAGGGCCGCCTGCGCATTGGGTCGCAGCACCAGAACGCACGCCTTACAGAACAGGACGTTCTTAGGATTCGGCGCGAGGTCGCAGCGGGACGTCCACAAATCCATTTTGTGCACTTGTTCAACGTAGGGCACGCGACGATCAGCAATGTCGTACAGCGCAAGACGTGGACGCACGTATGAAAAGGAGCGGCGCGATGGGTAAGTGCATCTGTGAACGTGGCTGGGACTGCGATGCGTCGGCCGAACACACGAAGGGCGGCGAGCGCTGCCAGAACGAAGCCATCGACGGTTCGTGGGGCTGCTCTCCCTGCATCGAAGCCGCCTTTGCCGCGAGCAACGCACGACAGAGGCAGTGGGACGAAGCCAAGTGCCGCCAGATCATCGACGCGGCGAAGGGGGTTCGATGAACGCACCGCTCCGCTTTCTTCCCGCGCTCATTTTTTTCGTCGGCACATGGTTCTTCATCATCATGTTCGGCCTTCTCATCCTCAGCGGGATGCCAACTGACTGCGGGGTTGCGCGATGAGCGAGACACCGATGGTGGAGCAGATTCTGGCGGTGCCCTCGATGACCTTGATCGGCGGTGCGGCGGGTCTGCACATGAAGACGTGCAGCGATCACGGGTTCATTGATTGCCCGTTACTCCGCGCATCCCTCAACGTCGTCGTCGCCCGTGAAGCGGACGCCCGACAGCAGCTTCTTGTCGATGCACTGAAGGCAGTTCGCACGTTGCTGCGGGACAACCCTGACGTGCGGCTTGAAGCACAAAACTACGGAGACATCGCAGCAGACAGCGTGTTCCGCAAAGTAGATGAAGCCCTCAAGTCAGTCGAAGGGGAGGCGGGGCAATGAACGACCTGCACCCCTTCTTTCTCTTTCTGCTCATTTGGGGAACCCCGACTGTCCTGATCTCGCTTTTGGTTTGGTTCAACGGAGGTGTACGGCGATGACCCTCTACCTCCTAGAAAACGGGGCGTTGGACGACGCAGATCAGGACTGGCTCGAAACGACACGCACGCAACGCACGGACTGGCGCGACAAGTGTGCGTATGCATCACCGCGTCAGCAGTCGCTCGGACTGTGTGCTGCTGGTGGTCATGCGTGGGCCTGCAATCCCGATCGGCATCGTGACTATTTCTCCGCATTGATTCGGCTGGCGCCTGTCTCTTTGGCGTTTCAGGTGGCGTGTGGTGTGTTGACGGAGGGGCAATGAGCGAGATGTTTGCAGACCTGTTGGCCGCGCAGAAGGAAATGCCGAAGCTCCAGAAAACGGCTCTCAATCCGTTCTATCACAACAAGTACGTCCCGCTGGAGTCGGTGCTTGAGGCGGCGTTGCCGATCCTCAACGCTCACAACTTCGTGCTGATACAGACGCCTTCGAGCATCGGCGGTCAACCGGCTTTGACGACCCGCCTCCTGCACGTTAGCGGCGATGAAATCAGCGCCCAGATGCTGCTCTGCACAAAGGACGACGGGCCGCAAGCGCAAGGCTCAGGGATCACATATGCCCGACGCTACGCGCTGCTCGCCACTCTTGGCCTCACGGCTGACGTAGATGACGACGCCGAAGCGACGCGCAACCACGGCATTACCCGCGGCATTACGTCGCAACCAATGACGCGACCACAACGACCAGCGTCAACGAGTCAGGCGATGCCCGTCTGTCCTGACCACGGCCCGACGAAGCTGGTTCCTGCCGGAACGTCGAAGGCCGGCAAGCCCTACGGAGCCTTCTACTCGTGTCTCGACGGCGGCTGTAAGTCTGGCAACAACGGACGCGGCTGGACGATGTTCGAGGACAAGTGGCTCATGGAACTGCAACTCGCACGCGGTGAGGCTGGGAACTACGACCCAAACGAAGTGCCATTCAACGAGTAGGAGACACCCCAATGGGCAAGGATGCTCCCTGCGCGTACTGTCGGAAGGCACGAGGCGCGACGACAGACCACCTAATCACGAAGAACCAGGCCCGCAGGTTGCCGCGTGCTGCGGCGATGCGTGAGGAGCCGCGCTTCAAGGTAGACGCCTGCCACTCGTGCAACGTCGCCAAGTACACCTTGCTGCGCGTTCCGGTTGGCTATCCACACAAAGACGAACTAGAGGACGTGACCGGCTGCATCTATGGCTGGTTTGATGGCTCAGTGGAGTCGTTGCGGGAGGTCGTGCGGCGATGAACATCATCTCTTGGTTTGCACGAAGGAAGGCCGAACGTCGGCTCTTGGAGGCGGGGAAATGACGGTCGCGGCGGCACGGCGAGAGTTGATTGACGCGATCTTCGACAGTTGGCGCTTGCCTGCTGATCGTCTGCGAGAGCGCGTGTATCGCGTTGACTGCCACCAGATGCCGGAGATGTGGGTTGACGCACTCATCAATCACGCGCTGCGGCGAGGCATTGAGCGGGGCCGCTGTACGACGTGGGAATGGGATGACGAGCCGTGGATTACTGATGAGTTGGAAGCGGCACGTCGGACGGGTCTGGAGCAGATGTTGTGAGCGTCGAGGAAGTCACGCGGTGGATCGAATCAGCGGCGGCAGAGCGCCACATCAAGAAACTTGAGTGGCTAATTCCGATGCTCATCGTTGAGGTGCAAGCGGAGATCGATTGCGTCAACCCCAGTGAGACTTGCTATTGCCTCTGCTGCCAGCCGAACAAATCGCAAGTCGATTGGGAGAACGTGCGTACTGAGACTTGTCAGGGTAAGCGACTGTGTACGACGTGCGAGGCGCGAGTCACGAAGAGGATGAACGTATGACTGCCAAGAGCTTCACATCGACAGGCTTCTTTAACCCGTTGGCGAAGGTACCGGACTGGATTAAACCATGCCCAGTCGATGCCTACACACTCCGCAAGTTCATCATCGACACGGCAGTAACGATCAACGAAGAGAACGGCACGGCTATCGACGCTGTGCCCCTTGCAGACTTGACACGCTTCTACGAAATCATCACCGGACGGCCCTTCTATGTGGGCGGGAGGGTGAACCAATGAACCCCACCAACACCCCGCAATGCATCTGCGGCCCTACCTGTGAGAATCGCGGCCACTGCCGCATCCCGCAGCACCACCGCGAAGGATGCCCAGTCGCTCTGTCTGTACCGATAGCGCACATCGACGCTGGTGAAGATTCCCAATGGGCCGACCATCGCGAACTACTCCGCGAGAAGCCGCGATTGGGAGACGGGGCGACCTACATGGTCAGCGGTCTTCGTGAGCAGAGCAGCGACAGATGCGGCAACTGCAAGGCCGTGCGCTGGCTGGATCAGTTGGTACGTGACTACTTCACCATGCGGCCTGTCTGCCGCGACGGGTGCGAGGCGTCACGGAAGTTGGCCGAGAGCCGCGCCGAACTTGTAGCCGCCATCGACAACGCGGAGCAAGTTATCAGCCGCCGCACCACATGCGGCCACGATGCCTGCGCTGGCAACTACACGTGCCACCTAGACGACAAGCCCCGCCGATTCGAGACGCGAACGGAGCGCGTGGAGATACCGCCCAGCGATGGCTCGCTCGGCATCCCACGCGACGTGGCGCGCCGATGGGTTCCCGGCATCACCCGCCACTACGTCAACGATGTGGAGGTGTCACCGGAAGAGTTCGAGGTGATGTACTCCGTCGAGCCACGGAGGGCGCGATGACGACAGCAGCGATCCCGAACTACCCGAAGCGCACGTCAAACCGTGACGCCATCCTTGCCCTTCTCTCGGACGGCTGGCAGCACCACATGTCGGAGTTGATCCGCGTCGGTGGCTATCGCTACGGAGGGCGGATCTTCGAGCTACGGAAGAAGGGCTACGACATCGAGACGATCGCGGTCGGCAAAGACGAGTTCGCCTACAGGATGCATATCGACGGTCGGCAGCTTGCATTGAAGGAGACGTAAACGCCCGTCATCGGATTGGCGACGAGGCCATCGTCGCCGGTCTGTTGCTTCGCTGGTGCTGTTTTCCTTGACGGAATCCACCCACCCCACCGGACCACCAGCGAAGCAACAGACGAAGGGGGAGATCCATGAGTAGACAGATCGAAATGCTGCGGTCCATTGCGTCGTACTACGACGAACACGGACACGCGCCATCCATCCGCGACCTTGAGGAACGGTTGGGGCTGTCATCGCCCAGCGTGGCGATGTACTGGATTCGTGCGCTGATGGCGGATGGGTATCTCACGATGTGCGACAAGTGCCCGCACGCTACGACGCGGACGCTCAAGTTGACGGCTGCTGGGTTGGCGATGGTCAAGGTGGTGGCCTAATGGCATGGGTAAAACTCGATGACGACTTCTATCTTCATCCCAAGCTTGTGCAGGCTGGCCCCTTGGCTCTTGCTATGCAGGTCGCTGCCCTTTGCTACAGCAATCACTACAAGACAAGGGGCTTTATTTCCTACGGGGTGGCTTCGCGACTGCTCGACCTTGACGCCTACGGGAGTCTGGATCAGTTGAGCATCGAGAGCGACGACTCGCACGTATCAGGCTGGAAAATCGGATGGTCGGAGCTAGCAGAGAAACTTACGGCGGCTGGCATCTGGATAGCAAACCTTGAGCGCGGTGGATACGACATCCACGACTACGCCGAATACCAACCAGAGGCCGTAGCCGAAGCGCGTCACGAAGCAAGAGTGCAGGCAGGCCGAGCGGGTGGCTTAGCCCGCGCTAGCAAGAGCCAAGCAAAGTCCAAGCAAACTCAAGCAAACTCAAGCCCCGTACCCGATCCCGTACCCGATCCCATTACTACAACAACTACTACTGCGCGGAGCCGCTACTTTCGGGCGTTTGGGCACGAAGGCACGGCTGACCAAATCACCATCCTCGAAAACCACATCGCCTCACACCCGCCTGATTGCGTCGAGTGGGTGTTCGCGGAATTGGCAGGCAAGACGCGGCCAGAAGTCGGCCTGATGAAGTTCCTGTTCAACGAGTGCGCCTTCGGAAGCAAGCCTCACGGCCCACGGGAGAAACCACATGCAGCACCTAAGAGATCTGGTCAAGGACATTCCACCACCACCGGACGGAGCAGCGAGGTACGAGGTCCCGCCGTCTGGTGATTGCGTGCGGTGTAACGGCGCGAAGGTTGTCAGGTCAAAGCCATTGACGATTTCCGAGACTGGCGAGGCTTCGCTGTCGGAGATCGTGCGCTGTCCTGATTGCACGTCGGAGCCGTCGAGGACTGACTTGCTCAAGGGCATTTCGCGGGTGGTGACGTGGGATGACTGGAAGCCTTCTGTGGCCACAACGGAGGCCGAAGCCGCCGTCATTTCGCTGCTAACGGGCGGGAAGTGGTGCGTGTTTTTGCGCGGTCAGTACGGCATCGGCAAAACCATGCTGGCTCAGATTGCAGCGTGGGAGTTCACGGCAACCGGCAAGCCTGCGGTGTTTGTGAACGTGCCGGATTTCCTCGCCAGTTTGCGGGAGACGTTCGACGACGACAACCGGAACACGTCGAGAGAAACATACGCCGCGCGATTTGAGGCATACGCCGAGGCACCCTTTTTGGTGCTGGATGACTTAGGCGCGGAGTCGCGGAAGGAATGGACGCGCGAGCAGGTGTACCGCGTGATCGACCGCCGCTACCAACGCCGCGCGCCAACGATCGTGACCAGCAACAGCAAGTACGACTCCGAGCTAGACCCTCGCGTGATTTCGCGGTTGGGGCCGGGGGAGATTGTGATCAAGGGCGTCGAAGATCAACGGCGGGTGTACGAGTGATGGCAGACGTGTTCTACGGAGTTGGGATGTTCGTCGGTGGAGTCTTTGTGGGTGCGTGGATGGTCTACATGGTGATGTACGACCGTCAGCAGACTCGTGAACGTGCGAGAGCCGCGAGATTTCCCAAGCGCCATTTTACCAGCGAAAAGGAACTTCAGCTCACCGTCGAGGCAGATGGAACGGTCTGGGCCGCCGATGGCTGGAAGTTTGTGCAACGACCCGATGGCAACGAGATCGTCAGGGACGTGCGATGACGAAGGCAGAACTGTTGGACGTAATCGCACACGGAGAGTTGCATCTGCACTTGAGGCGCGGCGGTAGCAAAGCTGAGTGGATGGTGACAACGCAACGGGGCGCGATCTGCGAGGACAAGCGGCGGTGCGTCCAGGCGCGCGAGATACGGCGGGTGAGTGAGCAAGGAGGCAAGTAGTGAATTGTCCAATCTGTGAATCGCGGGCGGTGCGGGGCAGGAACAAGACGTGCGGGGACATCCGCTGCGTCCGCACATCAACGGCAGAAACGCGCTCTGACAACGAGTTAGCGGATCAACTCGACTACATGAAGCGCAGCTACGGGAAGGACAACCCGTGGACGAAGTGGCTGCAAGAGCGCATCAGCAGCCGCTGAGCAAGGAGGCAGATGATGGACACCAGGACGGCGATGAAGAAGGTGCTTGTGATCTGTGAACGGTGTGCCAAGGAGAGGGTGCAGACGGCATGGCCGGGCAAGCCCTATCCGCGCTTCTGTTCACAGGCGTGTGCAGCCTCGGCGCAAGGAACGATCAACAGGAGGCGGCGCGCCGACTACGCGCCACGAGAGGGAGGTCAAGGATGACATTCGAACTAAGTATCTGGGAGATCGTGCTGGTGGGGCTGGTGAGCGGGATCGTGTTCTTCGGCGGCGGCTTTGTCGCTGGCGTCTGGGCGAGGAAGGCGCAGGAAGGCGATCTGTGGGGAACCGCGTGGTATGAGGGCTATCAGAGCGGCTTACGCCCGGAATACGACGAGGAAGGCGTGAAGATGGTCAAGGGGAAGTGCGCCAAGAACCAGCACTTCTTCAACATCTGGCCAAACCTCTGCGACTGCACGGGTGCCTTTTCGACGGAGCGCGGCTTAATGCCCGAGGAGGCAGCGGCGATGGGCGTAACGCCGTACATCCCTGACGACCGCCCACTCTCGCCGGAAGAAGCGCGGCTGATGTCGTTGAAGTGCGACGAACTCAATGCACAGCAAAGCAAGGTCGGGTAAAATGAGCATAGCTACAGAAGTGCCGGGGCGTAGTGCAACCTACCCCCGGCGTGACACCGAGCCGTTAGGAGGCCCGATGCTCCCCAAGCCTACTTGCTCCGTACCTGATTGCAACCGTGAGGCTAAGGCACGCGGCTGGTGTGATCGTCATTGGTCACTATGGCGTCGAAACGGCGCACCAGAGTACCAAGCCTCGCGTCCGCGCAAAGACCCTTACGTGCGCTTCGCTGGACACATCCGTGTTCAAGAGGGCTGCTGGGAATGGCAGAGCAACATTTCACCTGACGGCTACGGCACGTTTTACAACAACAAAAGCTGCGGCGCGCACAAGTTTGGGTACGAGTGGATTTATGGGCCGGTTCCAGACGGCATGGAACTTGACCATCTCTGCATGAACAGGGCGTGCGTTCGACCCGATCATCTAGAGGTCGTCACGCACAAAGAAAACAATTTGCGCGGGCACTCCTTCGCAGCCCGTAATGCTCGCAAAACTCATTGCAAACACGGGCACCCGTTTGAGGGCGACAATCTCCACTTAACCCCAACTGGTGGTCGCCGCTGCGTCACATGCATGAGACGACGTTCTGAAGCTGCATGGCAGCGCGTGCGCGATGAGCGGGGATTGAAGCCACACGAGAATCGGCGGCGAGATAGCAAGTATTGGCTCATGGCCGACCACGAGAACGAGAAGCGGGGTGTGGCGTGATGTGCAGTGATGCGTGTACAGGCGAGTGGAGGGAAACGGCAGAGGATGCGCGGCAGAAGGCTTTGGATTGCATCATCGAAGAATGGACATTCGACGAACTAGTAGAGCCAGATCCGGAGACGCGGGCACACTTCGAGCAGGCCATCATCCGCGCTCAAGATGCGGCGAGACGAGAGGCTTTAGCGATGGACGAGGAACGGCACCCCTCATACGGGCCGTGCGACGCCTTCGGTGCGCTCGCCATGGACAACGAGGCGATCTGTTCGGCCTGCGCCTACGACATCATCGCCAAAGCAGTGACGGCAACGCGAGGTGATTTGTGAGTCTGTTGTGGCAAGTGGCGTTGAGCGGCGATCAGCTTCGTGCGTTGCTGTGGGTCAAGGACGGAGGCATCAAAGAACGATTGCCCGACGTGCGCATCGACCACCTTACGGCCAGCTTCTTGATGAAGTCGCCGGTCGAGATGACGCCGCAGATCGAAAAGGCCGAACCGCCAGACGGCAACTCGGTATTTAGGAGAGGTTGAGATGGGGGTAAAGGCGGTGGCACTGGGACAGGCGAGGAAGGGCGCATGAACGACGAACGCATAGCAAAGGCGAGAGAGAAGGGGCAGAAGGACATGCTTGCGGACTACGTGTTCGAATCTGCGGGAAACTATCGAAGCCATCGAGGGCGCATGACGAGTGAGAGATACACGTACAAGAACGCCGAGATCATCCACTACACGAACGACAGCGGGCCGACCTATGCCGTCTGGGACGGATCAGAGTTGGTGGGGACGACGCGCCGGATGGACCTCGCCATCGTGCGGTTCATCCAGGCTGTGCAGGGGGTGAGGGCATGATGGAACTGGCACTGGGTTTATTGGCCATCTTCGTTCCCGTGCTGATTGCTATGGCTGTCATCAATGCGCGACTGTGGAAGATCCGCACAGAGATGGACAAGGAGATGATCGCGTGGATGAAGGCACAAGAAGAAATCAATGCCGCCTTTTTAGGGCTTCGTAATGGCAAGTAAGGGGGAGACATACGCCGGGATCGGGGCGGATGTGGTGCGGTTTACGGTGCCGGTGCCGCCCTACGCGCTGGGGCTGAACGGGTCGCGTGTCCACTGGTCGAAGCGCAGCACCGTAAAGCGCGACTATCAGGAGGCGGTGTGGATCGCGGGGCATGGACTCGGCAAGCCGATCTCGTGTCCGTGGACGTTCGCAGAGGTCGAATACGATTGGTACTCAATCCGTCAGGTGGATCTCGACAACATCGTGATCCGCATGAAGTACGCGCTCGACGTGATGACGGAGAAGGGGCTGAACATCATCGTCAACGACAAGGGCGTCAACGCGCTGACCACGCGCTGGCACAAGGCGGCGAAGCCAAAGGACGAACGGGTGATCGTGACGGTGACGCGGAGAGACCCATGAACCAGCGACCTTGCCGCAGACACGCCTTCTGGAACGGCTCCTGCGTGTTGTGTAGCGCGGTGGACGAGCATCGCCATTGTTGGCAGGATATTCACTGGTGCGCGTGGTACGCCCCCTTGCAGCATGATCAGCCGAGGGGGACACGGTTTTGGTGATCAGTGACCGCACGCAGGCCGAGCGGCGCACGCAATGAGGGAGAAGGCATGACAGAGACACCAGACGCAGCCCTAGCGCGTGCGATGGGGCAATTATCAGCGGCCAGTGACGCCTACTGCACCTGTCACGACACACCGCTCGACAACTGCCTCGACGTAGAGCAGGCGATCAAGGACTACGGGGACGCACGGGCAAAGCAGGGGCGGCGGGAGGCGTTGACGTGCGTATGTGGCCATCTGTGGCAGCTTCACGACGGACACACGTACTCACCGCCGAGGCTGCCGCCCTCGCATTGTTCGCAGGCTGACGGCTGCATGGTATTCACGCCACCAGCAGCAGCACTACTCCTAGCCGAGATTCAGGAAGGTGGTGAGGCGTGAGCGACACGAGGCGGATGATGGGGAATCCGAGTCGAGAAGGGGCACGGCTCTACAAGTACCACTTGACCGAGCACGACTTCGGCGAAAGCTGTCGATGGGCACCACCCTGCACACCCGTCGAACCCGAACCAGCGAACACAGATGCGGTAGCGCGGGCGATGGCCGTGATCTCGACGGCGAGCGGTGAGAATTGCTTGTGTCACGACACGCCGCTAGACAACTGCCTCGACATCGAGCAGGCCATCACCGAAGCTCTCGCCCAAGAGCGCGAAGCCGGACGCGCAGAGGGACGGGCTTCATTGACGCGACCAGTACGACGGAGGCCAGACATGGTGATCGACCATGAATGAGACATCGGCGGGGCGGGTGGAGCGGATGATGGCAGACCCGCTTATTCAGCGCCGCGAAGTCATTGAAGGCTACCTTCGCGCACAGGACGCCGAGATCGCCACCCTCACGGCAGGCCTCACATTTGAGAGGGACGCGCATCGAGAGATGTCGGCGGTAGCGGCGGAACGAACAGCGGCATTACTTCGGGCCGAGGCCGAGAATGAGATGCTGCGGACGGCGGGCAATGACGTAGCAGCGGCACTAAACGCGGCGATGGACGGCGGAGAAGTGCTGGACGCTGAGGCCATCGACCACTGCAACTACGTTATCGACCACTGGGTATCAGTACAGCCAGATCAAGCCAGAGCTATCCTAGAGGGGGAGAAGGGGATTACTTCCTGACGGCCTTATCCAGAACCTTCACCAACCAGGCGTTGTAGGACAGGCGATGTTGGTCGGCGGAAGCCCAGTACGCTGACTTCAATCGTTCGGCGAGATCGGCGGGGAGTCGGAGGCTGATTACTTTGGTAGTCATGCATACACCCTTTCACTGCCACTATAGACATCGGTAGATGCTGGCGGAAGGGCCGCCGGAAGCCCCCGGAAGGGGCGGAAGGGCATCTGAAAATGCCAAATGCCGTAAGGGAATCCGATGCCATATGCAGCCAAGAAGCCTTGCACTCGATGTGGAAAGTTGGGTCAGTGCGAGGAGCACAAGAGCCGGCGATACGACAAGACTGACACCAACATCCCCATCCAGCACTCAGCCAAACCACGAGAGAAAACAGCGGCACGAGGCTACGGGTCGAAGTGGCAATCCGCACGGAAGGGCTATCTGCGGCGCCATCCGTTGTGCGCCCTCTGTGAAGCCGAAGGGCGAGTCGTTGAGGCGACGGTGGTAGACCACATCATCCCTCATCGTGGAGACAAGACGCTGTTCTGGGACCATGAAAATTGGCGTGCGATCTGTAAACCTCACCACGACCGCAAGACGGCTGCTGAGGATTCGTATCGTGGCGTCGATGGGAAGTGGGGTTCAGGGAAGGTCTGAGGGCTTTTCTTCCAGCGAATTATTTTTCGTTGGCGTTGTTTCTTCAATGATTTGGTTTCAAAAAAATCGCCCCGAGTTTTGGGCAAAAAATTATGAACCGTTTGGACGCCAGTGTTGCACTGGGCTCACTGGTCGGTTGCTCGTGTGCGCCCTATGCGATGCGCTCGCACGGTTGTTCTGATCGCGTGAGAAGATGCGCGTTGACGTGCTAGATCGGCGCTCGTGAGAAGCGCCGGCAATGCGAGCTCGCCTGGTTTGATCGCGGTCCATGCTTCCAGCGATACCAGAACGGCCGGCCGTTTATGGCGAATCTTTGCGCGCAATTGATATACAAACTGGTATCTGTATGCGTTGACAGCGTTGATAGCAGCGCATACATTAGGTGTATGCCGTGCTGAAGACGCGCGGCGATAGCGTGAGGAGTTACACGCGATGGAAGCAACAGAGAGACGAGAACCACCGATAGGCGCAGTCTGCGATGTCTGCGGCTCACGCAATGGCCAGATGCCGTGGTGTGATGACGAGTGGGCCTGCTACAGCTGCGGCGGCGATCCTAAGGCTCGCGGCATCCGCCGCAAGATGGGTTGGGCTGCGACGATGTTCTATGACGCTCGCATTCCGATCCTCGCAGAGCAATTGAGCGCAGAGAACCGCCAACGCTTCCTCCGCATGAAGTACGCGCAGAAATGCAACATCATCGGCAAGATGATCGAGCGCGGGAACATGATCTAGTCATGACAACAACAATCAGAAGCAATGGCAGTAAATGGGCGGGCGATTCGCCCGATAGCATCGCAAAGCTGCTGGAAGTTCTCGAACAGGAGCCGCTAGACCCTACATTCGAGGATTACGGCAACTTCTACACCGACGAGCGCAACCCGGAAGGATGGGGCGAGCAAACACGTTTCTTTGGTAACTTCTTCAACCTGTCCCACGTATTCAATATCACCTCAGATGATGAAGACGTGGTGCGACCGCTCAAGTTCGCCATTCGCCGCAATCAGGGCCGCCCGGACTACCAACAGGCCCGTTGCGCCCGCTTCGGCTACTCGCTGAAGACAGGAGCCGATTAATCATGGCAGTTTCGATCAAGTTCAAGACCAGCAACGCCGCATTTGAAGACGGCAAGGGCTACGAAGTAGCGCGCATTCTACGCCGCATCGCTCAAGAGCTGGAAGACAGCGACGGCCGATCCGGATCGCAAGTGACGATCCGAGACGCCAACGGCAACACAATCGGAACCTACTACGCCAACTAACAAAAGCGCCGGCCGCGATACGTGAATATCCGGCCGGCATGAGCCATCGAGGAGTTACTACCGATGACTAAGCAGAATCCTATCAGCATATGGACAATCAACGCGATCGCGGCAATCGGTCTCTTGATCGGCGCTATCGCAGGATGTCAACCAGAAGACCGCGATCCATTCGCTCAAGCTAACTTCCCGTGCGCTGAAGATGAGGCATTGATCTACGCTCCTCAGTTCGGCGCCGATCGTGTTGGATGCGTCAATGTGGAGGATGTCCGATGACTGAGACCAGAGACCAGAGAATCGAGCGATTGTTAGCGGAAGCGCCGGATATGGCGCGCTTCATAGGCTATGGCGGATCAAGTGTTGAACACGAAACACTGGTCTTCGATATGCCACAACCTGAGGGTGAGACGTTCTGCGGATTCGAGTTACGCATTCCCGTTCACCCTGAAGCGTGGCTAGGCTGGGACATTGACGCGATCGCGGCGATCGAGCGTGCGTACCACTGCGTAGCAATCACAGAATGGAATGAGTTTGACTTCAGCGAGTACGGCCGATGACTGACAGGATCGCATTCACAGTACGCCTTCCGAAGACCGAATATGAGGCATTACAGAGTCTGTACTACGCAACGATCAAGGATCATCGGTCCAGCTTTAACGCCTGGATCGCACGATTGATAGCGGAGGGTATGACGGCCGCCTGGTATGGCGCCGATTGCCCTCCTACTGGAGGACAAACGCGATGACAACGGCATACGAGCACGGTAACCAGATGACGGATTCGGACATTGAGTCAACGCTGGAGGGCATGATCGACCGATGGACTATGGTCAGCGTCCTGGATGCGTTGGTCGATATATGCGATGGCAAGGCAGGACACCTACGCTCTAACTGGCAGGATGAGACGAGCGCCCGCGTATGGGACTACCTAGCACGGCGCATCATCATTGCACGCGATGATGCACAAGAGTCCAACATCTAACACCTACCCTCAGTCACACATAGAAGACCGTATCAGCGATGGTACGGTCTTCTGCTATCTACCCTCCACCTTCACCGCTACCGGCCGATAGCACGCTCTGAGACGGCATAGCGCCGGATGTCCTGGTCTACCCTCCAGCGATAGGTAGCGGGCGGCCGTAGCGTAGGCGTTAGGCGTTAGGCGTCGAGGGTAGGCAGTACGGCTATCGCCACTAACACGCCACAATCAGCGCCCTAGCGCCCGCTATGCCGTGCTCGAGGAGCATAGGTAGGTAGGCGGCCGCCGACAGTCCAGCATCCTGCTATCTCACGCGGTCCAGCTCGCACGATCAATCAGCACTAGACAATCACGCTAGTCAACGCTCGAACCATCGGCCGGCGCTCGAGGATATGCGGCTGGAGGGTAGCGGGGCGTGCCCTCGGTAGCACGTAGCGCCGGCGCCGCGATGATCCAGCGATCCACAATGAGCCTGAATCACGATGCGATGATCATCGGCATATGGCGCTTGTCCGATGCGATCGTGATCGTGTGCGATGCGATGAGGGTAGGCGCCTTGATTCTCTGCAGCCTTACATC
>JALYJW010000038.1 GCA_030775085.1 Acidobacteriota bacterium
GGGCGGCAGAGCGCAGACGTCAGTGCGATTTCTGCCGCCCCTGCCGGGGCGGGAAATCAACATCCGTGCTGTCCGGTGGCGGCGCGCTTCGCGCTTGCCACCGGCTACCCTCTCGCTGCCCCTCCGGGGCAATTCTGGCTGCCACCCGGCTACCTCTGGCTACCCCTCCCGAGTCAATCCTTCACCGCGGAAATGCTTCCTTCACGCCGCCGTCCACCGGCAGCATCGTGCCGGTGGTTTTGGCGGAGCGTGGGCCGGCCAGGAAGAGGGCGGCTTCGGCGACGTCGTCGGCGGTTACTTCGACTTTGAGCAGCGTGCGGTTGCGGTAGAAGTCGGGGAGGCGTTCTGTGTCGACTCCGTAGGCCTGGGCGCGCATGGTGCGCATTTCGTCGCTCCAGAATCGGGAGCCGCCGAAGATGGCGTCGGGGTTGAGCATGTTGGCGCGGATGCCGTGCTCGCCGCCTTCCAGCGCGACGATGCGGCAGAGCTGTGCCTCGGCGGCTTTGCTGACGCTGTAGGCGCCGAACTCTTTTCCGGGAGCGGTCACGTTCTTCGACGCGTTGAACACGATCGACCCGCCGAGGCCTTGCGCTTTGAGGATGCGCATGGCGGCGCGGGCCACGAGGAAATGTCCGCGCGAGTTCACGGCGAAGCTGCGATCCCAATCGGCGACGGGAAGAACGTCGAGGCTTCCGAACGAAGAAATGCCGGCGTTGCTGACCACGACGTCGACGCCGCCGTACGCGCGAATGGTTTCGTCGAAAGCGCGCTCGACCTGCTGTTCGTCGGAGACGTCGAGTGCGATGGCGAACGCGCGGCGAAGGCCGTGTTTGGCGACGATGCTCTCCGCGACTGTTTCCGCGAGCGCGAGATCGACGTCGGTGACGACGACGTGCGCGCCCTCTTCGGCGAAACGCTCGCAGATGGCGCGGCCGATGCCGCTGGCCGCGCCGGTGACGAGGACGACTTTCGAGGCCAGCTCTTTTTCTTTCGGCAGAAGCGTGAGCTTGTACAACTCGAGCGGCCAGTACTCGGCGTGGAAGGCGTCGTGATCGTTCAGCGTCGCGTAGCCGCCCGACGACTCGGCGCGGTCGATGATGCGCATCGTGTGGCGGTAGATGTCGCGCACGATGCGCGCGGCGCGTGCGTCCTTGCCGGCGGTCCACATGCCGGCGCCCGGCATCAGCACGACGCGCGGATGGGGCTCGAGCATCGTGAACTCGCTGGGATGTGCCTGGTACCAGGCGGTGTAGCGCTCGACGTATTGGTGCAACGCTTCGGCGATGTCGCCGCCTTGCGGAACGAACAGCGGGAAACGTTTCGTGTAAAGCAGATGATCGGGAGTAGCCGCACCGATCTGCGTGATGCGCGCAACGTCTTCGCGTCCGAGGAACGCCAGTGTCTCGGGCGAGTCATCGAGCTCGAGAACACGTCCACCAAGCGCGCCTCTAATTTGGAGTGCGGTGGCCTGAAGAGTCGGCGGTCGGCGGTCGGCGGTCGGCAGTAGACCGCCGCCCGTCACCGTTGGTTTTCCACTGCCGACTGCCGACTGCCGACTGCCGACTGTTTCCGCGCGCGACACCAGCTCGATGTGCCGCTCGTACGCTTCCTGAATAGTCTCGCCCCACGTGATCAGTCCGTGGTTCATCAACACGAGTCCCGCCGCCTCGGGATGCGCGTCGAACGCATCCGCGACGTCGCGGCTCAACCGAAAACCGGGACGGCGATACGGAACGAGGATGACGTCATCGCCGAAGCACGCGCGCACGGTTTCTTCGCGGCCGGCGGTGTTCGTGAGCGCGAGGATGGCGTCGGCGTGTGTGTGCAGCACGGCGCGGGCGGGGAGGAACGCGTGCAGCAGCGTCTCGATCGACGGCCGCGCGCTGGCGGGATCGGTGAGGCACTTGGCGAGGTAGTCGACCATCTCCTGGTCCGACATGTCTTCGTCGCGTTGCCGGAGCGGAGCGATGTAGTCGAGGCGCACGGCCGGGAACTGCTTCGGCACGATCGACTTCATGTCGCTGCCGCTGCTCTTGATGTACATCACGTCGATGGGGCGGCCGAGGAGATCGGACGTGCTCGACTTGACGCTGTTGTTGCCGCCGCCCCAGAGGACAAGGTCCTCTTCCATCCCCACGAGCCGGGACTGATGGACGAGCTGTTCGATTTCGTTGTGCGGAGTGTCGTTCCAGCGATTTTGCATGACTCGGCCGCGAATCATAGGCGAGACAGCAGGCAGTTCGCAGGATCGCTGCTATCGCAACCTTGCTGCCGTCGTCGCGGGCAGCAATCGCTGCAGCGTGGTCTCGACGTCTTCCGGCTTGAATCCGAACGGGCCTGCGGCGCTCTTGAACGCGATCTTGCCGTCAGTGTCGACGACATAAAGCCGGTCCGGCCAGCCGGTGTAGGCGCGCTCGGCGAAATCGTCTGGCGTATCGACGAGCGCCGGTAGCTCGAGGCCGAGCTTGATGAGGCAGGTATCGGCTGCTTTGGTGCGGTCGTCGAGCGTTTTGGTGGTGGCCAGGAGCGCGCCTTCCTTGACGTTCACGTCCATCTGCCAGGCGTCGACGGGATGCGCTTCCTGGATGTAGACGATGTAGAACTCAGCGCGGTCGCGATATTTTTTGTAGAGGTCGTTGAGCGCGGGCACCGCCCGGCGAAATGGTGGTCACGTGTAACTGCCGAAGACGAGCACCACAGGTCTCGATCCTCGGTGTTCACTCAGTCGCACGCTACCTTTGCGATCCTGCCGCGGTAGCGTGAAATCCGGCGCTTCCTGTCCGACTTCGAGATTTCCGGCGCGTGCGCGCAACCACATCTGCTGCGCCGGTAAAAGCCCCCAGACCAGCGCGGGCGGCATGCGTTTCATGAACGCCCCGAACCGCACCGGCGTCTGCATCATGGCCACGCCCACCACCGCAAACAGCGTGGCGTAAAGCCCGCCAATGACGAGAACCACACGCGCCAACCACTTCATCATAGGGATCGCGAAGGAGTATAGCGCTCGTGCGCAATCGCGAGAAGAGACTCAGAGTCTCAGAGTCGCAAAGTCTCAAAGACGCATGTGCCAATGTGAACTCGCGACCCGTTTCGCAAGATATCGCCGAGCCCGAAGCGCTCCAGCCTCGATTACCTCTGCTCGGAGCTTATCCACCAGCCAAGCTCGCCGGGATACCAGTTGAAAAGACCGTACGCGGGGCTCGTAGAAACGCCCCGCAGCCGCTTCCCGACTCCCCACTTCATCGACGCCTGGATGGTCCACGTGTACGGCTGATCGTCGGACAACACTTTGTGGAGCCGCCAGTAGAGATCCTTTCGCTTCGAAGCGTCTAGCTCCCGCCGCGCGGCGTCGATGAGCCGGTCGGCCTCCGGGTTCGAGTAGAACACGAAGTTCTGACCATGTGGCGGAAACTGCGAACTGTGGAACAGCGAGTACGGATCAGGGTCCGCGTCGAGTTCCCATGCGAGGTACGCAGAGTCGAAGTTTCCCGCAAGGATCTGCTGCACCTGAGCCGCTCCATCGATGGTGCGGATCTCGATCTTCACGCCGATCTCTTTCATTTCGCTTTGCACCGTTTGTGTGAACTGCGCGGTCGCGGCGCTCCCCGGCGTGATCAGCATCTCCAGCGCGAATTGCCTTCCGCTCTTTTCCAGTACACCATCGCCATCGCGGTCGAGCCACCCCGCCGCGGCGAGGAGCCGCTTGGCCTCAGCAGGATCGAAGGTGATCATCGGCACGGATGGGTTGAACGCGTCCTCGGCGGGTGTGAAGGGACCGCTGATCGCACGAGCAGTGCCGTGATACACATCCCGAATGATCGACTCGGTCGGCACACACATAGCCAAAGCACGCCGGACACGCTTGTCGGCGAGCATCGGGTGCCGATTGTTCCAGGCGATGAAGTTGTAGTTGAGCGTATAGAAGCTACGAAAGTCGATGATTCGCGTGAGCGCCGGATTCGTGCGCTCGCGGAACCAGTTGTCGGAGGACATGATGGTCTCGTCTATCTGTCCGAGCCGCAGCGCGTTCCATGCAGTGCCGTGGTCGGCCACTACTTTGAAGACGACCGTTTGGATGTTGGGCCTTTCGCGCCAGTAGTCCTGACGCCGCTCGATAACGATCTCCTTGCCCGGATCGCGTTTGACCAGCTTGTAAGGTCCGCTACCAACCGCGAGATCGTTGAAATCGTTGTTGAAGTCACCCTTGGAATAGACGTGCTCAGGCAGGACTGAGACGTCGGCAAAGTGGATGAGCTGACTTGCCAAGGGTTGGCGGAAGGCGATGTCGATGACTTGATCGGTGATCGCGCGCGTATTCGCCAAATCGAGTTCCTCGAAAAAGCCAGCAACCATAGGCGCTTCGGACGTCGGATCAGCGATCTTGCGCAAAGTGAATAGAACGTCCCCAGCCCGAACAGGGCTACCGTCCGAAAACGTCGCGCGCTCGTTCAGTTGAAACCGGTAGACAAGGCCATCCGGCGAGATCGTCCACGACTTCGCGAGACCGGGGACAGGCTGCATGTGCTGATCGAGATAGATGATCGGCGTATACAGGTACTTCTGGACGTAGCGATCGTTGGCGGTCGCCGCGCGGATCGGGTTGAGCGTCACGACATCGCTTCTGAGGCGCCGCACAAGTGTTCCACCTTGTTGAGGCGCGTTCTTTACGCCTTGCTGTCGACCGACGGGACTTTCCTTCCGCATGCAACCGAGGGCGCTGATGAGTCCCACTACTAGCCAAACTGCAAGACGTCGAAGGGTCACGAGTCTCTAAGTGTATCGACAAGCAGGCAGCACGTTCGTGTTTCGATGTTCGAATATTCCGTGCTGCTGGGGTAGGGACTTCCGCTCATCCGTCACACCGTAGCGTGAGGCTTGATCATCTGCCGAGGAAGGAGTTGTCAACGCTACCCCCGGTTTTCGGGACTGTCTGGATCGAGATCGAAGAGATCGTGCATCTGAACCTCCGGCCCTTTGAGCTGTCTCGCGCCCTGCAGAATTCGCAGCATCGTTCTCTTTCGAGCGTCTCCGCCTGCGCGAATTTTGGTCATGCTCTGTCGCCCAATTCCAGACGCCGCTTCCAGTTGCGACGAGGTAAACCCATTCTCGTCAAGCCACCGTTGGAGACGGCTTCGCGCTACTCCCCTTCTCGCGGGACCACCCGGCTGCCGGGTCGATTCGCTCACGCAGCCTTTCCTCTCTGTGAATGGTCGAAGATCAATATTTTGACATTGTCATGTACTTCGGTCAAAATTGCTATACTTCGACCCACACACCAAGGAGGGAACGCTCCCGTGTCGCTAAACCCTGACGATGGTCTTCGATCGATCGGTGCCACGATTCGTGCGGCGCGAATCGCGCACGGGTACACACAGCAAGCGCTCGCCAGGAAAGCAAGCGTCAGTCGCGGCAACCTCGTGCTGCTGGAGCAGGGCGGAAACGTCTCCATCCGATACCTGCTCAAAGTCGCTCATGTTCTGGAACTGACGAACATTCCGCTCGGTGGAGCCGTGCAGCTCACCTCAGGCAATCAGAGCGGAATGAATGTGTTCGATCTGCTGGAGTCGCTGGACCTCATCGCCGCGATTGCCGATCACCTTCGCGGTTTTGCGATGAACGCCATCCTCCCTCCATCGGAGCGCGGTGAGCTGAAAGACACAATTGCGCTCAAGGAATTTGTAGCCAGGCATCTGGGTGACGCTGATGGCGTGGAAAGGCTGGCCAAGGCAATCGTGCGCTTGTCCGACGACCGCCCAGCGGATGCCACACCGCCTAACGTTGAGGACGAAGAGACCCCACAGCCGCTTAGCACCAGACGCGCGAGGAGACGCGAAGGTTGAGGGTTGGGGCAATGAACTGGCTCGAGCGGCTTACCGCGCTGTCTGATGCTGCACGACTCGAAGCGATTGCCGCCGCCGAGGGTTCGACCTATGGACCGCTGTTGTTACAGCAGCCGCCCGGCGACTGGCGAGGCATGATGCGGAGCGATCCGCATTATCGGAGCTATGGCACGCTCCAGTTTCTTCTGGAGAACGCCCGTGCGAGGTTCGAGAACGCACCGACGATCGCCCGCGAGATTACTGCCGCGGTTTTAGATTTCGTCGACGAAGCGAAAGGACCGTCGCACATTCACAACATCGGTCTGAGAGGGCTCGCGCAGAAGGAGCACGCGAATGCCTGCGAGAAGTACGGCGACCTTGGCACAGCCCTGACCGCAGCGGAGCGTTCGGTCGAGATCTATGGCGAGTCGCCGGGACTTCTGTTCCAGCAGACGCGAGCGCAACTCGTGGTTTGCAAGATCCTCCGCGAAATGGGCGAAACGAATCGAGCGATGGAGCTGGCGCGACGCTGCGCCGAAATCTTCACGGATTTCGAGGACGCAACGTTCACGAACATGGCCCGAATGTTTGAGGCGGGCGTGCTCTATTCCTCCAAGCGGTTCACCGAGGCTCTCGCTATCTTCACGCAGGTCAGCGAGCACGCTGAACGCACTGGCGACCGACTGACCGTTGCGCGATGCCTCCAGTGCGTTGCCGACTGCGCTCGTGAGCTTGGAGATCTCGACGGAGCACGCGACCTATATCCGCGCGCACTGGCACATTTTGAGGCGCTCAACATTCCAAGCGACGCCAACCGCACACGATGGGCGTTGGCGCTCACGCTTGCTGCTTCCGGCAAGGTGCCCTATGCCATCTCGGAGCTTTTCAAGGTGCGGGCTGTCTTTCTCAGCCTCGGCATGAATAGCCAGGCGGCGAGCGCTGTGATGGATGTCGTTCGCATCAAGTTCGACGTCGGCGAAGACGTTCGCGACTTGTGCGCAGAAATCGTGCCGCTGTTGACCAAGGCGGGACTAACGCAGAACGCGGTTGAGGCGCTTGCGTACATCCGCGAGCAAGCAAAGCACGGGCGGCTCACAACCTCGAAAATCACGAAGGTGCGGACGTACTTCGATGAACTCGCAACCAAGCCGCTGCTCCTATTCGCGCGACCCCGCGAAGAGGAGGAGGGATGACGATTGCCGGCATCTGCGGTTCGCCACCCCTCCACCACGGGCAACGGACGGCGACTTACGGTGTCGGCAGGGTCAACGTATCGCCCTGCGTTCCGACCCCGAGGGTCTTCTTGATGTGCTTGACGACTTTGCGGGCGAACGAAAAGTCACGATCGAACCACCTGTCGCGCTCACGCGGTGCGGCCGCGACGGAAAAGCTGCTGAACGTGAAAGCGAGGATGAGCGAAACGACGAGAGTGCGGAGCTGACGAGAACGCATAGACCCCTCCTAAGGCGCGCGCTAACGCGCGGCGCTGGTTGAATTTAGGAGGGCCGCGGCCCTCTGCCGTAAGGAGTGACGGGGAGAGGTGTTTCCCTACCTTGAGTGTAGGAAAGGGAAGCTGTGTGTGCCGACGGAACCAAGCGAGATGGTCCGTCGAACGGATGGTTGAGTAGGGCATCGTGATGAGGGACGCGCATGCGAGGTCATCGCTGCCATGCGCGGCGAAAGCACAACCGATAAGTCTGGTCAGACGTACTGCCTGCAATGCCGCGTTATTGCGTCGTAGACAGCACGTCTTTCCGTCCACTATAGTCAGCGCGTTCCAACCCAGAAACTGGCACGTCGTTGAGGGCATGCCGATGCAAAGATCCGGTTCGGCTGCCTCAGCTACTGCTACGTGGCAAGAAAGGAGAACTAACAGAGAAAGAGTGAGTCGAAACAGCACGTGGCTGAGGGTCGGGGCGCTTCCATGCCGACGCTGAAAGCAACGGGCTACATCGTCTGTTGACAGGTATCAGCGTCATCCCTATCGTTGGTGCCTGCCGAACCGATATCCATCAAGAAATACGAACTGGAGTTACCGAACAAATGCGAAACCTTCTTCGTTCCGCGGCCTTTGCCGTCGTCCTCATAGCTTCACTGGCTGCGTCTCCCTCCCTCTATGCTGCCGGCTGCTTCGGCGCTTACGCCAACGCCGTCGAGTCATGCTCCAATATCCCCACGTGGGGCGAGCGCACGCTCTGTGGCCTGGATGCCGGTCTCGAATTGACCGGGTGCATCCGCCGCGCCCTGTAAGATTGGCCTCAATCTCGGTTTCCTCAATTCATGCTCAAGAGACACGTCTTACGATTGTTCACGATCGCCCTGGCTCTGGCCGGGGCGGTCGTTCTCTACGCCTCGCCTCAACCGGAGTTTGTCGCCGCATGGCGCGCCGGCGCTGAGGCGGCGTTGCTCGACTCGACCGGACACGTTCATGTCTACGGCTCGCAGGGCAAAGTGCGCACTCTCACCCTGACCGCAAGCGGTAGTCCGATGGTCTGGCGGCACGCTCCGACCGGGTTCGCGCGGTGGAATTCAGAGTGGCTGGTAGCAGATGGAACGACCCAACTGAAGCGGTTCAACGCCAGCGGGGCGTTCATCGCGACCGTGGCTGTCCCTGCAAACCTCTTTGATCTCGCCGTAGCCGGTCAGACGCTGTGGGCTGCTAACTGCCTGTCCAAGTCGCCTTCTAACCGCCTATGGTCGAGTACCGACGGCCGCCGGTTCACTCCGGTGCCAATGAAGGACGACATCGACGAGCCGCTCGCGCTGCTGTACCGCAACTTCATGATTCTCGCCGGTTCATCAGGCGGCGACCTGTTCATCGCGCATTCATTCGATGCACCCCTTGTACACAGGATCTTTCCTTTCTCGAACAGGGCAACGTGGCCCGTCGCCTACTCGCGTTCAAAATCGCGCGCAAGCCTCGAAGTGATCGAAAAAGGTGTGGAAGACCTGACAATGTACTCTTCGCCGGTGCGGGATATGCTCGCGCTGCCAGGTGAGCTCATCGTGCTTCGGAACCGTGAAGACGTTCGGACACCGCAGGGCGTTATTACACAGCAAGGTCTCCGCGCTGACCGCTACGGCGTGGGCGGTCGGCATGTTTCGTCTGCAACATTTGCTGAACCAATGAAGTGGATTCTGCGTTCCGACAGGCAGCACGTCACTGGAGTGACAAAGGGAGGCGTTGTGCGCGTGGCGCGATGGGGCAAGCCGATCGCCGGAGGGATCGTTCGATGAAGGCCGCTCACCTATCAATCACGCAGTTTCTCTCGCGTGCTGGAACGCACTCGCGCGGTACTGAAATCACGCTTTTTCTGTCCCTCGTGTGCGGCGTGGTTGAGTGGGCGCTCACCGATCGAAGCGAGACCGCGCTGTATATGATTCTCTTTGTCACTCCCTTTGCAGCGGGAACGGGGCTGCTGGCGATCGCGCGAGAAGGGCAGCTCGATCTACTTTTCGGCGCGGGAGCCACGCGCGATGCGATCTGGCGTCAAACAGTCTTGCGGGCAGTCGGCATGCCGCTTGTGGCTTGTCTCGCAACGATGTCCATGTTCAACGCACCACGGCAGTCCTTCGTTGAGGTCGCGGGGCGCGCCTTTGCGATTGTGCTGTTCACAGGCGGTGTGGCTTTCGCCACGGGTCTCCGGAATCCCCGGTTCGCTGCCGGTGTGACGTGGATCTTTGCACCGCTTCTCTTGGTCGTGAGCGGCATCGGCGTGAGGGTTCTGTCTCAATTGCAGATCGCCCGAAGTGGTGGACCGTCTCCGCCGATGCAGGATGTCCTTCTCGCGTCGCTCGCGTTTCCAGCGATCCTGCTCGATCCGGCTGCGCACGTGCTCTACGCTGTCGGTCTGGCAGCAGTCGGTGCCGTTGCCATCGCCGTGTCGCGTGCCGTGTTTCTCAGCGCGGAACTCAGCGGGAAGAGGAGCGTGTAGCGATGCATGTCGAATGTCGAGAACTGCGCAAGTCTTACGGCGCGGTCGAGGTCTTGCGGGGGGTCACAGCCACATTTCGTGCCGGACGTGTCGCAGCTCTCGTCGGAGCCAACGGTGCCGGCAAGACGACCTTGTTGAGGATCGTCGCCGGGCTGCAGTTCGCCGACAGCGGCACTATCAGTGCCGGTAGGGTGCTCTTCTACGGGGGATTTGAGACCATCCCCCTCCGCGGCCGCGTGAACGGCTTGCGCGCGGCACTCGGTTTACCACCCGCTGCCAATGGTGGTGCAGGCGTGCTAGCTCGTTTGTCCCGCGGGCAACTGCATGCCGTGGGCCTCGAGATCGCCGTGGACCTTGATCCCGATGTCCTGTTGTTGGACGAGCCGTGGACCGCGCTTGATCCAGATGCACGTGACCGGCTGACGGCGCGTCTACGGGAAACAGCGGCAAATGGCCGCGTTGTAGTCTGCTCGACGCACGATCTCGATGAAGTGAGTCGCGCAGCGGACGACGTGATCTTTCTCCGAGAGGGTCGCGCTATCGCCGCCAGCCGCGAGGAACGCCCGCTCGATAGAGATCAGCTCCTCGCTGGCTTCCGAGGCGCGTCTGAATGAGCGGTAGGCCAGTGCTTTCAGTCCCGAGGAGGATGTGTCTCATTCTGTTGTTGTTCACCTCCTTCACAATCTTGGCCGGCACAACGGTCGAAATACACGAACCTGTGTCGCTGATCGCGAGCGACGTCATAGCGCGCGGATGGCTGTCGTTCGCTGGTTTGCCGCCAACTGTAGATGGTCCGTTGACGACGCTCGCATTTGAGAGCGAGCCGCCGGCAGAGCGCGCTCGCGCGGATGTACTCGTGCGACGGTCAGGGCGCTGGCACGTGATTTCGTCTGCAATGCTCACGTCAGATCGCCGGGTCGCGGTGCCACGCGACGAACGCGCCGCTTTGCTTGTTCGATTCGAACGAACACCAGCTATTTATGCATGGGCGGACGCCGAACGGATGGATGATCGCGTCGTTCTGAAGCTAGCGCGTAATGTGCGCGTGGAGCCGATACCCGAGGGTGCCGTGGAGGCGATCCTGTTCGCCAGTGAAGCGATCCCCTTGACGCGTGATGACGAAGTGTTGCGAGCTGTCCCGCTGGTAGGCGGTCTTTTCTGTGTTGGCGAAGCGTGCGCGCTGGGCTCATCTTCGGCCGATGCCATCACGCTGCGCGCGAAGGATAATACGCGCGTGCTGCGAACTGCTGGAGACGCAAACGAAGTTCAGGTACTCGTTCCCGGCAGATTGGAGTTGCTACCGATTGCCGTTGCGACGAGCATCGTGCGGTCCGGTGCTTGGTCGGCGGTTGCGCTGCCAGCTGGTGTTGCTTGGGACGACGTGGTGGTTGATATCTTTTCGGATGGAGCCAAACAGCGCTTGAACGGCGCCGGTCTTCTTCCGCTACCGTTGTGGACCGATGTACACGTGGTTGCCGAGAAGGGAGTTGTTGTCCGACCTCTGATCGGACCTGAAAAGTTGGCGCACGGCGATGCGGCGGCAATGTTGTACGTCTTTCCAGCAGAGGCGGGAGATGGCCTGAAGATCCCTCTCGCAACTGCGAAATTGGAGGATGGGGCATTCAAACTGCCCGAGATTGGCCTTGGGCGCTACCGCCTCAAACTCTTCTCGCCAGAAGCAACCGGCGAGCCTGTAACAGCGAGCCTCACGCCCGGCGTGCCCGCCGATGTGGTATTCGCTCGCGGGCCGGTCATCCGTGGGCGTGTGGTGCGCCGTGGTGGCGGTTCGCCGGATGATTCCATATCAATTGAAATTATCCGCCAGACCGTAGTCGCCGATGCATCAGCAATCGCTGACTGGATGCGCAATGCAGACGCAGAGCTGGATGGCAGTTTTCGAATCATGCTCACCGCATCGGGACCGTATCGCTTGCGTGCGCGCTGGGGAACCGCTCAAGGCGAGGTCGATTTCGAGGTGAAAGACTTGAAGAAGGATGTCGACCTTGGCGAGATTAGCCTCGCTGCTGGCGCGTCCTTACGCGGAACGCTGCCGGGTTGCACGGACGGCGAGTTAAGAATGACCCCCCTCCCTGACCTGACAAAGCCGATGACGGTGCCATTTTTTGACTATCGCCGTATTCCTGTGGCGGCGAACGGCACATTCATGGCGGAGGGACTGAGTCGTGGCGAATGGGTCATCAGTGCCCGTTGCGGCGGCGCCGCGATCGAGGTATCTCCGTCCCTTGTCGCAATACCTGATTCGGGCATCGTCTTCCTTGATCTCCGCTCGGCCGTCGGACGGTAACGAGCTGTTGCAAGAAGCCAGCGACAATCGCGCGGCGCCCTTACTCTTCAGAGCAGCGTCAATCGACCGAACCCGATCGTGCGGCGAAATGACTGGTCAACAAACGATGGCGCATCGACGAGCCGCACCGCCGCCCAGGTGAGCAGCAAGCGGCTTGGCCCATGCCACCGCATAGCTGAAGTGGCTACGAGGAAATCCATAGAACGGCACGAGCGAGACGCCTCATAGGCGAGAGTCACCTGGAGCTGGATCAGTAATGGTTCGCCAGTCGCGTCAGGGTCGAATGCCCGAATGATCCCGTGGATACGCTGCTCAATCAGTCGCCGGTCGCAGCTATCCTCTATCAGTATTGACACGGCCCTACCGAGAGGTGACCACCGTCGCGTGCGCGTAATGAGCATGCCAACGGCGTATGGCAGCAGATCCGAGCGCAATTCACGCCAGCCTCGCAAGATCGCAAGGTACGAGTTGTCGCTACTCGCGTTGCACTTTTGCAAACTCAGTCCTTTGTGGAAGCGCACGTCGACTGGCTATGGACGCTCGCCGAGTTTAGGCGCATTGTGTCCAAGCGTCTACGACGCAATAACACGACACATGCCGCGTTATTGCGTCGTAGACAGGATTCTCTCTCTCCTCTATAGTCGCCATTGGGTTCGGCGGAGCATGGATGCTCCTACGAAGCGGATCTCGACTTGTTAGTGAGCCTGCGAATCTCTCTCTCTCTCTTATCTCACTGACGTAACGGCTACCCCACTTTGGCCGTCTTGACGCGTCCGGCTCCGACGAACCCGTTCTTCAATCTTGCGACGTTGGGAAACGTGGTTCCATGCATGCACATTAGTGCGCACGATCGTTCGCCATACGACACACCGGAGTTCACTTGCCGGGATCAGAACTCATGAGCAAGCACACCTTTCACGTTAAGAAGTACGAAACTCGCATGGACCAACGCCGCGCAAAGTATGGCATCGCTCTGCTGCAATGGTCCGTTGAGGCAGGGATAGACCGAAAGGTCATCAGTCGTTATCGAGCTGGCTTGGACGAGCCGAAAGAACGGAATCTAGCGAAATTGGTTCGCGCGGCGCGAAAGATCACGGGAAAGCAGATCAGGGCAAGCGAGTTCTTTGATTTGGGCGAAGACGAGCCGCTTGGGACACGCCGCGAGCGGCAGTATGCATCTCCGGGGAGGAAGGCATTCAAGACGCGCTTTGATCAGTGTCTCCTGCGCGAAGATGTGTCGCCTGTCGACCTGGCTAGGGAATGCGGTCTATCACGACAGCAGGTGTTTAAGACACGTTCGGGAGCGGCGTCGTTTAGCAGGCCCGGCCTGGAAAAGATCGTCCGTGGCATGCGTCGCCTCGGCAGAGATGTGCGGGCGTCCGACATCGTCGATGTGGGCGAGGATTGAGACGACGACGCAGCCGATGCGATCAAAGTAGCCCTCGCTCCTGAAGGAGCGCGAGGAGCGCGACATCGCGCTCCTCGTCAGTCAAACGACCGGAGGCGACCTTCCTCCGGATATTCATCTGCCGAACTCTCGCGATTGCGTCATCCGGCTTCGGGCGCACGACAACTTTCCCGTCTTGAATTGTGACGTCCCGTTTCACGCCGTTACCTCGATCTCGAAAGGCTCCATCCGAGCATCGCAAAAATACGGCGGTTGCTGCTTCACTTTCGCGGATGCGAACAGCTCGATCACGAGTGACGCGGTGGCGTTCGTAATCGAGAGAGGTACTTCCGCCCCATCCACCTCGAGTAGCGCTCCGAGAGCGAGTACTCAGCCAACGACATGTCTGAGACTAGACTCTGAGACTTCGTCACCCCACTCCCACCGCCTCGCCCCGATTCAGACTCTCCCACGCGGCAAGCGTGGCGCGGGTCGAGTGTGTGATTTCTTCGAACGCGATCGGGGCTGGGGCGCCGGCTGTGATGTGTCGGGCGATGGCTTCCCATTCGGCGCGGTGGCCTTTGTCCTGCCGCAGGTGAGCGGTGCGGCGGATGGCGCGTGTGCCGTGTTGGATCTGGAGGGAGCGGTAGTCGTCGAGCCGCGCCGCGAGTCCGCCGCCGAAGGCTTCGATCGATTCCTTGCCGAAGGCGCGCGCGCCGTTGGCGACGTAGGTCACGGTGCCGGCTGAGCCATTTACGAATTCGAGCGTGACCTGGAAATTGTCGCCGCGATAGCGTCCGCTGTCCGGCAATGCCACCGCGCGCACGCGCTGCACGCGCTCGCCGGCCAGGTGAATGAGCAGGTCGATGAAGTGACAGCCTTCGCCGCGCAGGCGTCCGCCGCCTTGTGCCGGATCGTGGACCCAGTGTTGCGGCGGGATGAAGCCGCCGTTCACGCGGCAGGTGAGCATGACCGGCTCCGCGACGTTACGCAGCGACTCCCGGAGCTCGACGACGAACGGGGCGAAGCGGCGGTTGTAGCCGACCATCAGCATCCGGTCCGCGGCGCCATATGCCTCGACGATTTCGCTCAGTTCTTCTTCGGTCAGGCAAAGCGGTTTCTCGACGAACACATGCTTGCCTGCGCGCAGCGCCGCCACTACCTGCCGCGTGTGAAGGTCGGGGCGCGTGACGATGGCCACGGTGTTGATCGATGCGTCGCCGAGGATCTCGTCGGACGATGTTGCGCACCAGGAGAAACCGAAACGGTCCGCGGCGGCGCGTGCGGAGACTCCGCCGGCGCTGCTGATGGCCACGAGCCGCACGCCGTCCGTCTTCTGCATGGCCGGGATGAGCGTGCCGTTGGCGAAGAGGCCTGCGCCGAGGACGCCCACGTTCACGCTCGCCGCCTTTTCAGGCTTGGCGGTCTCCGCCGGAGCAACGGCGATGCGGCGCGACAACTCCGGTTCGGCGCCGTACTGCAGCATCACGCCGAGGAACGGCTCGTTCGCGCGACCGAGCACGACGTCGTATGCCGCGATGCCTTGTTCGATGTCGAAGCGATGCGTGATCAGCGGCGCGAGCTGCACGGATCCCGACGCCACCATCGTCGCGAACGCCTGCATGTTGCGGTTCTCCGTCCAGCGGACGTAGTCGTGCGGATAGTCGTGGCCTTTCCGCTCGTAGTCGTCGTCGTAGCGCCCCGGCCCATACGATCGCGAGACTCGGAACGCGAGCTCCTTTTCGAAGTACGGTTTGCGCGGAAGGTCGGTGCCGACATTGCCGATGGAGATCACGGTCCCGCGGCTTCGCGCCACTTCTGCCGCCAGCTCGACCGGTTGATTCGACGGAGTGTCGGCGGCGATGTACACGGCATCGGCGCCCTTGCCGGACGACAGCGCCGCGACGCGGGCCGCAAGCTCCGCGACATCGGTCCCGGCCCACTGTGCGCCGAGCGAAATCGCCAACGCGACGCGGCTTTCCTGCGGGTCGGTGCCTAGGACGATGCAGCCCGACGCGCGCAGCATTTGGATCGCGAGCTGCCCGAGCAACCCGAGGCCGATGACGACTGTGACCTCGCCGAGCTGTGGAGCGGCGAGACGGATCCCGTGCAGCGCGATCGCGCCGACGGTGCAAAACGCCCCTTCTTCGAACGAGACTTCATCGGGCAGGCGCAGTGCGAGGTTGCGCGGCACGGCGAGGATCTGCGCGTGCGACGCGATGCCGGCGCCCGCGCATGCGACGCGATCTCCGGTGCGGAAGCCGCTTTCCGGTCCGGCATCGATGACCACGCCGGCGGCCGAGTAGCCGAGGAGCGAAGGCTGCTCGAGACGATTGCGGACCGTGTCGATCGTGTCGAGGATGCCGTCGCGGCGCGCCTTCTCGATCGTCTGTTGCACGAGATCGGGACGCGAGCGCGCCTTCTGCAGGAGATTCTTCTCGCCGAACGTCACCATCGACCGCTCGGTTCCGGCGGAGACGAGGCTGGCCTGCGTACGGACGAGGATGCCTCCGCGCGGCGTGTCCGGCACCGGGACCTCGAGCAGCGCGAGCTCGCCGGTGCTGGCGGATTGGATGAGCTGTTTCATCAGCGGTCGGGCCTTCCCTTCCCGGAGAGGATATCCGACGAGGCACGAGCGTTGCGCGGTACCGTCAGGCATGCTGTAATCCGCGGCCCGCTTCGGACCGTGACTCGGAGGCTTTTCCCGTGAGTGTGATTCTCGGTATCAATGCGTTTCACGCCAGCGCATCGGCGGCCGTCATCGTCGACGGCGTGCCGGCCGCGGCAATCGCCGAAGAGCGGCTGAACCGCATCAAGTACTACGCCGGCTTTCCGAAGCTGGCCATCGAAGCCTGCATGCGGCAGGCGGGCGTCGCGTTCAAGGACATCGACGCGGTGGCCATCGGCCGCGACCCTTCCGCGAATCGCGCAAAGAAGATGGAGTACACGCTTCGCCATCCGACGAAGATCGTGAATCTGATGAAGCAGCGCACGTCGCGCGCGCAGCTCGACGATCTGCGTACTCTCTTCGTCGAGCATTGCGGCGCCAATGCCGCAGACTTGCGATTCACAGAGCACCAGGTCGAGCATCATCTCGCGCACATCGCCAGCGCCTATTACATCTCGCCATGGGAGTCGGCTGCCGGTTTCTCCGTCGATGGCTCGGGCGATTTCGTGACGGTGATGATGGCGTCGTGCGAGGGGAGCACGATCGACGTCAAAAAGAAGATCTACGTGCCGCATTCGCTCGGCAATGTCTACATGATGATTTGCGAGCTCATCGGCTATGGCCGTTACGGCGATGAAGGCAAGGTCATGGGTCTGGCCCCCCTTGGTGAGGATACCTACAAAGAACACTTCGACGACATGATCGACCTCACCGCGGACGGGATGAAGGTGAACCCGAAGTACTTCATGCCCTTCGGCTCGAATCCCGGGATGAGCATTACCGAAGACGGCGAGATGATCATCCATCGGCAATATTCGGATTACATGAAGGAGCTGTTCGGCGAGCCGCGGCGCAAGGATCAGGAGCTGTCCAAACGCGACATGGATCTGGCGTTCGGCGTCCAGCGCATTTTCGAGAAGACGTACATGCATCTGCTGAACATCCTCCACACGCTCGTGCCGTCCGAGCGCGTGGCCATGGCCGGCGGTTGCGCGCTCAACAGCGTGGCCAATGGAAAACTGTTCCACGAGACGCCGTTTCGCGAGACGGTGATTCAGCCCGCTGCTGGTGATGACGGTCTCTCGATCGGCGCGGCGCTTTACGTCAGCAACAACATTCTCAAAGAAGGCCGGAGCAAGATCACGAACAACGCATACCTCGGCGAGGAGTACTCCAATACACAGATCGAAGCCGAGCTGCAGAAGAGCGGCATTCGTTATCAGAAGCTGGATCGCGACGCGCTCATCTCGCGCACTGCCGATGAGATCGTGAAGGGAAATGTGATCGGCTGGTTCCAGGGGCGGATGGAATGGGGTCCGCGCGCGCTCGGCAACCGCTCGATCATCACGCACCCCGGTTTTCCAGGAATGAAAGACATTCTCAATGCCCGCATCAAGCGACGGGAGTGGTTCCGCCCCTTCGCGCCGGCCGTGCTCGTCGAACGGCAGAGCGAGATCTTCGACTACGACCATCCGTCGCCGTACATGCTGCACGTCTACAAGATCCGCCCGGAATGGCGCGAGCGAATCTCGGCCGTCAATCACGAAGACAACACCGGCCGCCTGCAGAGCGTCGAGCGCGACGAAAACCCGATGTATTACGACCTGATCAAAGCATTCGAGAGCCGCACCGGCATTCCTGTCGTTCTCAATACCAGTTTCAATGAGAACGAGCCGATCGTGAACACGCCCGCCGAAGCCATCGACTGCTTTGCAAGAACGAAGATGGACGTTTTGTCGATCGGCTCGTTCTTCTGCACAAAGAGCTGACCGAGCGCTCTATCCGACCGTCAAACGCGCGCCGTACACGATGTTCGCGGCGCCGGCGAGACACACGGCGCTTCCAACGATGTCCCTCGCACGCGGCATGGTGCGTTAGACCAGGGCCAATCACACGATAGCAAGCAAGCGCCGTCATTGATGCTACAGTACGCAGCAATTGTCCCCGGGGACCCCTTGTCCTCCCACAATCGATATCGGAGGCTGAGATGAGTCTACGCTGGGATTCAATGGCGAGATGTGTGCTTGTGTTGACGGCGCTTTCCTGGCTGATGGCGACGACGCCGTTGTTTGCAGGAGAGGCGAAGGCGAGCTTTTCGAAAGCGACCATCGGGCGTTCCCTTCTGGTTCACGACGCGACCACGGCCATCACCTACTCCAACGCTCCGGCGTTGCTCGCCGGCCTGGATGGTCAGGTGCTCGAGGAATACGACGACATCACGCTCGTCGAGATTCACGACACCGACAAGGACACGCTCAAAGCACGAGGTGACGATCAGTCCATCCTGGTCACTCTCCGCGACGACTTCGACAGGATCTTTCTAAACGGGAGAGCCCTCGACGCGCGGGATGGAGATAACGGAAAGATCCCTCCGGGCGAGAAAGAAGATCCGCCCTACGCATCCAATGAGCATGCCTCCTGGCTCATCCAGTTCATCGGTCCGATCAAGACTTCATGGATGGAGCTGATCAAGGCCGCGGGGGTCGTGCCGGTGCAGTACATCCCAATGCACGCGTACATCGTGGGCGCGCGGGAATCTCAGATCGACGCAATCGCTGCGCTTCCGTTCATTCAGTGGACTTCGCAAATGCACCGGTTCCTCAAACCCTCGATCGGTCACCTAGAGGAGAAGACTGTCGAGCTTTGGATCGAGCTCGCGCAGACCGACGAGACGAAGGACGCCGTAGAACTGCTGGCCAAGATGAGCGAGGGAGAGGTCGAGAGTGCTCCCTGGTCGGATACCGAATTGCGGGTGCAGGGAGTATTTCGGACCGAAGACATCGATCTGATTCTCGCGCAGCCGCTCGTGTTCGGGATCGCCGAGCGACCGACCATCGGACTCTCGGACGAGCGCGCGGTACTGGGCCTCACGGACATGGTGCCCTCGGTCGGATCACCCGCGCCTGAGGCGGGAAAGTACAAGAAGTGGCTCAGCGATCTCTGTCCGTCCTGCACGAACCTGAAGAACGACGACTTCTACATCGGCATCGCGGACACGGGTCTCGACGGCGGCGACCGCGTGGCAAGCGGCACGCTTCCCGGAGAAGAGGGATCGACGGACGAGCATCATGACGATCTCCCGAAGAGCCGCGTCGCGTGGGGAAGCAGTTTCGAGGAAACCACAGGCAACTGGAACGCCTGTAACAGCACTTACAAATGTCCCGACACGACCAACTCAAAGCACGACGTGCTGGGCCATGGGACGCTCGTGGCAGGCATCGCCGCGGGCAATCCCCTCTCCACCGGCGGCAAGGATGCCGATGGCTTCTTGTGGGGACTGGGCGTCGCGCCATCGGCGGGGTTGGTCATCACGAAGATCAATAGTGTGAATATCGCAAAGGATGTCACGCCGGTGATGGATGTGACTCGCGACGCCCGCTCCCTGGTAACACCCCATGCCTACTGGCAAAATTTCAGTCTCAATCAGTACGCGAACAGCGTTCCGATCGGCAACTTCTGCGAAAAACGCTATGACGGTGCCTATTCAATCCTCTCGCGCGATTTCGACTTTGCGGTCCGCGACGCGGACGACGTTATGGCCAACAACCAGCAGCTCACGATCACAACGTCGTCCGGCAACACGCATCAACAGATCCCTACTAGTGGCTGGCAACCTGACGCGTGCTCGTTCGATCTTACGCTCACTCTCCCACCAGCGACGGCGAAGAACGTCATCGCGGTCGGCGGAGCGGAGAGCGTGCGTCCCGACCCGTGGCTCTGCTTCGGAACGCGCGCCGACAGCTACATGAACCTGGCTATGGATGCCAAGCACGGAACAAGGTTCGCCGGCTGGTACAAGCCGGATCTCATCGCCGTAACGACCAGCATCACCTCGCTGCTCTCAAACGACAAGGCGATTACCGGTGAGTTCTGTTCGCCCCACAGCGGCACAGAGCCATCGATAGGCGAAACCTACCTCCCATCAACGGGCACGAGCTTTGCGGCGCCGGCCGGACTGGGGGCCGCCGTTCTGGCGAGCCGGCGTTTCAACAGTGACCCCTCCGCTGCGAAACCGGCACTCGTCAAGGCCATGCTGATCGCAGGGGCCAAGAGCATGCGCGGCGGGAAGGACCGCGCGAGTCTCAGAGTCTGGAAGCCGAGTGCTGCCGCGTACTACCCGGGGAACCGTATCCTTCCGACGACCGCGAACGAACATTACTATGAGATCGTGGCGGTCGGTTCGGCGGGATACGGCAAGACGGGAAGCACGGAGCCCCTGTTGTGGCCGACGAACGGCACGACGATTCAGGATGGTTCGGGAACCACGGCCATCACCTGGCTCGACAAGGGGCTCGAAGTTACTACGCTGGACATCAAGGGCTTTCCCAACAGCCAACAAGGATTCGGCCAGATCTCGCTGGTGGACGTATTGAGCGACTACCCCATGCGCGCGTTCATCAATCAGGAGCACCCGGTTCCGGTGGGTGGATCGTGGAGTGACGAATATGTCGTTCACGACACCTCACTGCCGGTGCGCATCGCGCTCGTATGGACCGATAAGCCGAAGATGTGGGAATCCGGCGCGCTCTCCCCCGATCCGCCGCTGGTGAACGATCTCAATCTGAGCGCCGAAGTGAAGCAGAGCGGCAACTGCGTGGGCCGGTACGTCGGAAACGTCCTCGGCGCGACGGAGGAGTCCACGTACTTCCAGACTTGCACCGGTGGGACGCACGATTCTCTCAACAACGCGGAGATCATCCGCTTCTTCGCCTCCGGGGGTCAGGGCAACACGACGTTCACCGTGAAAGTGGCGTCATCGTCGGGAGAGGAGGACCAGGATTTCGGTCTGGTGGTCTGGAACGCCTACGATTCCGGCATCGTCACTCCGCCTCCGCCTACGCCATCCAACTTCGTTGCGACCGCAACGTCCACGACGCAGGTGGCCTTGACATGGAGCGCGTCCCCGGGCGCAACGTCGTACGATTGGCAACGGAGCAGCGGCGTGAATGATCCGTACGGCACCATCGTCAATCAAACGACGACCTCGCTCAGCGATGGCGGGCGATCTCCGAACACCACCTATCTCTACCGCGTGCGCGCGCGAAACTCCACGGGAGTGTCGGACTGGATCGTCGATCCAGCCACGACGGTGCTCTTTACCGATCCGACGCTCACCGCGGGACTGACGCTCGTGAAAGCGGCGCACGTGACGGAGCTCCGTCAGGCCGTGGCGGCGATACGGGTCGCGGCCGGGCTGAACGACGCATTCACCTGGAGCGACAACCCGATCGTGGCCGGGACGACGTTGATCCGTGCCCTACACGTGACCGAGCTGCGGACGGCGCTCCATGAAGCGTGGGATGCGCTCGGCCTTGACGGGCTCGGCTTCACGGACGGAACTTTGACGCCGGGGGTCACGGTTGTGAAGCGAGTGCATATCCAGGAACTGCGTGACGGCGTATAAATGACGCGATTCATCCATCTGATTTTTCTGATCGCGCTGGCGCCTCCGATCTCCGCGCAAATGGGGTTCACGCGGGGAGACGTTCTCGCGAGCGGCTCGCACGAATCCATCGATTCCCAGGGCGATCCGATAACCATTTCCAACATCCGGGTCTATGGAAGGGATGGGGTGTTCAAGCGCGAGCTGATCAGCCAGGAGAATCAGTTCTGGAGCGAGCCGCTCTACCGGGAGGGGATCGTCTACGCAGCCAGCCGCGTGCAAAGGATCGATCGCATCGATGCCGCGGGCAATCTGCTGCCCCCTTTCCCGGCTCCCGTCGTCAACGTGAATTTTCTATCGCCAGGCCCCAGCAGTGGGCTGCTCGCAGCCAACGGTTCCGGCGAGATTTATCAACTCGCTTCCAGCGGCATCCTGGTTCACAAGCGCGATGTTACGCAGAGCCCGCGTGCCTTTGGCGGGATCGAGCTTTCCTCCGATGGGTGCACGGTCTTCTACGCGACTTCCGGTTCGCTTGCGCGCTGGAATGCCTGTCTCGACACACCGGCAGCTTTTTGGGGGCCAAATCTCGCCGGAGCCTCTCGCGCCTTGCGCCTGCGTCCCGACGGCACATTCCTGGTGACGGTTATCAACCTCTTCCCAGGCCTTGGGAACCGAGTGATCCACGTCGATCGTGATGGAAACCTGATTCGGTCCTATCCCATCCCCGGCTATTCTCTGGCGCTCGACATCGACGGAACCTCCTTCTGGACCAGCGTGGGAAATAGCCTGGTACACGTCGACATCGACAGTGGAGAGATCCTCAGCCTGACGCACACCGGTTTCCACATCGTCGGTCTGTCGGTAGTCGGCGAGCCACGTGCGGGCTTCGCGGCCGCGGTTGGGGCATCGATCCCGACCGCATCCTCCGCCATGCTCATGATGCTGGCGCTCACTCTCGCGGCGCTCGCGTTCATCAAGCTGCGATGAGCGTCTCCGTTGTGAAGCGCATGCACATTCAGGAATTGCGTGACGGACTCTGATGAGATTCTTTCGAGAACTGATCGCCCTGTTCCTCCTCCTGGCCGCGCTGCCCATGGCCGCGCAGGGTTTCGAACGAGGCGACGTTGTCGTTACTAGTCTTTACTACGACTCGGAGGAGGGATTTCCCATCTCCAGTCTTCGCGTTCACGCGAGGAGCGGTGCCTTCAAGAGCGAGCTTCTCAACGGCGAAGGCGAACCCGGGTTAAGTGAGCCGCTTGTCCGCGACGGTGTCGTATACGTGGCGAGCCGCGCCCGTGGCGTGATAGACCGCATCGATGCGGCAGGAACCCTCCTGGCACCCTTTGCCGGACCGGTCTATAACGTCAACTTTCTCGGGCCAGGGCCTGGAGGAGGGCTCTTAGCTGTCAACGGATCCGGTGAGATCTATCACTTCGCGGCAGACGGTTCGCTTGCGCATTTTCGTGACTTCACTGCGTTTCCGGGAGCATCCGGCGGGATCGAGCTCGCACGCGATCAATGCACCGTGATCTACGCTACGGGCGGCATGCTTGCGAAGTGGAATGCATGCACCGATGCTCCCGCCGCGCTCTTTGGGCCCGCTCTCGCTGCTGCCTCGGGGGCACTGCGCCTTCTTCCCGATGGAACGTTCCTCATCACCGTCATCGGATTGTATTCAGACTTCGGCAACAACCGCGTGATCCATGTCGACGCCGACGGAAATCTGATTCGCTCCTACCCAGTGCCGGGGAATGCTCTTGCGATCGACATCGACGGGAAGTCGTTCTGGACGAATGCAGGCAACTATCTTCTTCGCATCGACATCGAGAACGGGACGCTGATCAGCCAGACGTTCACGGAGTTCGGAATCATGGGATTGTCGGTCGTCGGCGAGCCACGTGCCGGTTTCGCCGCCGCGGCCGCCGCGGACGTTCCTGTATTGACGCCACCGTTGCTTCTGCTACTCACCTTGATTCTCGTGATCACGGCATTCATCAGATTGCGAACATCTTGATCGAGTGGCACACGCAGCGTGAACAGTGACGAAGGGCTCGTCCCGACAGGGCTGTTGTCGTTCAGTTCGTCGGTCTGCTGCCGCCGCGCAGTTTTTCGTGGCGCTGCATGACGGCTTCGTAGACTTCCTCGCGCATCGGCGACGAGACGAGCTCGGCGAGGCTGATGTCGAAGAGGCAGGCGCGGTAGAGGTTCTGGCGGGCTTCCTCGACGCGGCCGAGGTCGAGTTGGACGAGGGCCAGGGACGCGTAGGTCTCGGCGCGGTCATTGAGCTCGAGAGCGCGGCGGTAGTTCCGCTCGGATTCGTCGTGGATGCCGAGGACGTGCTGGTTCGATGCGAGGAGCATTCGGAACTCGGCATCGTTCGGGAAGGACTCCAGGCAGCGGATGCACGCGGCGGCCATCCGTTGCGCGGTCCGTGTCTGTTCATACGAGTTGCGGGCGCGGTCCCGAATCATTGTGGCGGTGTTGACGCGCGCCTTTTCTTCATTGCAGCGAATGCCGGGGAGGACGACGCGGATCGCTACTCCTGCACTGGCCACGACCAGGAGCAGCGCAACGATGCCTTTAAGCGCTCGCATCGGGTTCCTTCCAGGCGATGCACAGCGCAGCCAGATAAACGGCGGGAATCATATGCGAGGTCAACTGCAGTGGGAAATGCGCGAGAGCTAGGACGAAGAGCGCGACTACACCCGGAAAAGCGAATGACGTGACGAACCGCGTTCGCCCATCGGTCTCATCACGGCGCACGAATGAGAGCCGCGCCACGAAAGCGAGAGCTGCGAGAAAGAGGAGATAACCGGGCAGTCCGGTCTCGGCGAGGATCTGCAGGTGATCGTTGTGGACTTGGCCGAAGCTCTGATTGCCGAGACGGATCCATTGCGGATGATCGGCATCTAGGCGGAGTTTGTAGGGCAGGTAGAGCGCGCGAAACACTCCGGGCCCCACGCCGGCCAGCGGGCGTTCGCGAAACATGGTGATCGCGGCGCTGTATGCGGGGAGGCGGAACGAGGTCATTTCGGACAGTTGTCCGCCGGACGCGAAGCTCATCATGGTTCTCATCCGCGCGCGGCTTCCGGGGTGGAGTGCGACCACGCTCACGAAGAGAACGAGTGCGATCGCTGCGAACCACCGCACGCGACGCGCGCCGGGAAGGAGTGTGATCGCCGCGACGCCACAGACCGCCGCGACAATCGACGTCACGGACTGTGCGGCGACGACGCCGATGGCGATCACTGCGGCCGCGGCTCCGAACACCCATCGCAGGCGCGCGAAGGCGATTGCGGCAGCAATGGCCGCGATGAGAGGGAGCACAAGGTAGCCTCCCACTTCGTTTGCCGTGCCGATGAAGGCGGTGGTACGCAGACGCGCGTCGAGCTCGGAAGGGACGAACCACATCGTCCACTTGCCAAACGACTGCATGAAGGCGGTGATCGCGTTCAGGACTGCGGGCGCGAGCACGATGACCACCGCCAAGGGACCGCGCCGCCGGGAAGTCCACAACGCTGCAATGAAGAAGACGGCGAAGCAGAAGATGGAAAACGGCTTGAGATGGGAGACTGCTGGTTTGAGCGACGTTGCCGAGGAGAGTGCGGTCCAGGCAACCGCCGAAAGGGTGATGACGAGTGCAGTGCGGTTGGTGTGAAACGTACGTGCCACTCGGTCGCTGAGCAGCATCGCCGCGCCCCCAACTGCAAAGATCAGCAGCGCGAGCAATTGAAAGATGACGGTCTTGGGTGTGCGAAAGGTGTCGAACGAACCAGGCGCCACGGCGATCGCCGTAGCCACGACGGCCGCCGCGACGAGGGACCAGAGAGTGGTCTCGAACGGGGTGGGGCGTTGTTCTTCGAAGTCCGCGCGATGCACGTTCAAAGGGTCGCGATTATAAGTCAGCGGGCAGAGCCCAGGCGTTTGTGCCGCGCCAGTACCTCTGCTTCAACTTCGCCTCGGATCGGTTGATCGAGGACCCCGGCGTACCGAAGGTCGAACATCGCTGCCGTTCGCAGCAGATTGCGCGCGGTGTCGAGATTGCCGCGCTCGACTTCGATCTCCGCCATCTGTGCGTAGATCTCGGGCCGCTCCGCGATGGCGCGGGCGCGCTCGTAGCTCTTCAGCGCTTCGACCGAGCTCCCGAGGATGTGCAGGTTGGCGCCCATGAGCATGTGCAGGTGGAAGTCCTCGGGGTAGATGGCCAGACAGCGGCGACAGGAGGCGATGTTGTTGCCGGCCTGTGTCCTGCGAACCTGTTCATCGCCCGTGCGCGCGAACCGCCGCACCTCGCGGTTGATTCGGCCTTTCTCGCGGTTGCACTCGATTCGCGGAACGACTCCGCGGACGATCAACGCGATGGCCGCGATCACGACGAGCAGCGCCAGGACTGATCTAAGCGCGCGCATTCGATTCCGTCCAGGTGAAGCACAGTGCCGCGAGATAGAGATCCGCGACCATTGGCGACGTCAGTTGCAAAGGGAACTGCGCGAGCGCCAGCACGGCGAACGTCAACGCTGCCGGGAACGCGAAGAGACGCGCGAAACGCACGCGCGGATCGGATGCCTGCGGGCCGGATGCAGACGATCGAAAGGTGATCGAGGCAAGGAGTGCCAGTCCGGCGATGAAGAGCAAGTAACCGGGCAGGCCGGTTTCGGCCAGGACCTGCAGATGATCGTTGTGGACCTGCCCGAACATCGGATTGCGCGGGCGGATCCATTGAGGATGGGCCTCATCGGCCTTCAGCTTTTCGGTCATGTACGTCGCGGAGAATGTGCCCGGGCCGGCTCCGAGGAGTGGCCGCTCGCGAAACATCAGCAGCGCGGTGGCGGCCGGCATCACGCGGAAGGACGTGATCTCCGGCAGGTCCCCTGATGAAGCGACGGAGAAGAGTCGTTCGAAGCGCTGCCGGCTGCCGGGGTGCAAGGAGGCTGCGAGGACGAGCGCCAACGCCGCCACGACGGCAGCAACGCGCAGCCGGCGTGTCCCTCCTGTGATCGTCATGGCGAACAGGCCGGCCGCTCCGGCCAGCACGGGCGTGATCGATTGTGCGGAGGCAACGCCGATGAGCAGCAGCGCGGCCACTGCGAACAGCCATTTGCGCTGCCGCCACACCACCGCCGCTGCGATTGCCGCGATTGCTGGCACCACGAGATATGTGCCGAGGTCGTTTGGATTGCCGATCAATCCAGTCGTGCGCAATCGCTGGGGCACGCGCGGATCGACTGCCCACGGATACCAGACGCCTGTCGACTGCAGGAGAGCAACGATTGCGTTGATGGTTGCGGGAACGAAGACGATCACCAGCGCCGGCAGTCCTCGGCGCGCCGCAAGGATCACCACCGCGGTGAAGAACGCCGCGAAACAAACCGCGGTCAGTGGCTTCCAGAGACTGGCAATCGGCCGGAGCGACGTCAATGTCGTGACGCCAGTCCATGCCGCGGCGGCCAGCGCGAGGAACACGGCGGCACTGCGGGCTCGAAGGACACGTGCGATCTCGTCGCTCAGCAGCGCGCCGGCTGCGGCCGCGGCAATGAGCAGCAATGAAAGCGCGAGGAAGACGACGTGTTTCGGCGTGCGAAAGACATCGAAGCTGCGAGGCACCATGGTCAATGGCGGGATGAGGACCGTCGCCACGACGAGGCACCACAGCAATGCCAGAAAGCGGCGGGTGGGCTTGCTGACGGCAGCCTCAGGCTCGGACATCTTGGGCGGCGGATTATAGCGTTGCGACTTTGACGACGAGCGTCGGCTGCGAGCCTGCGCCGTAAGACCAGTGTTAGAGTCGGCGCCCGATGCGGATCCTGTGGGTGGCACAGTGGTTTCCGCCTGATCTGGGCGCACTTCCGGCGCGCATCACGGAGATGGCCAATGTCTGGGCGGAGGAGGGACACGACGTGACTGTGCTCACGGCGTTTCCGCACCATCCGCTCGGCGAAGTCCCTCCGCAGTATCGCGGCCGCATTGTGGTCGAGGAGCGATGGGGCAACGTGCGTGTGATCCGTTGCTGGCTGCTGGCACTGCCGAACCGGAGGATGTGGCAACGCACGCTTTGTCAGCTCTCCTTCGGCGCAACAGCACTTCTGCTCGGAGCCTGGCGCACCGGCCGGCCGGACGTGGTGCTGGTCAGCTCACCGCCGTTTTTCACCATCCCCGCGGCATGGCTGATGGCGCGATTGCGGCGGCGGCCGTTCGTTTTCGAAGTGCGCGATCTCTGGCCCGCGGTGTTCGTCGAGATGGGTGTGATGAAGCGCGGACTCGCGTATCGCATTCTGGAGGCGATGGAAGAGTTCTTCTATCGCGCGGCGAAGCGCGTTGTGGTGGTCACGCGCGCGTTTCGGGAAGATCTCGTGGCGCGGGGAGTGGATCGCGCAAAGATCGAGGTCATTCCTAACGGCGCAGACCTCGACATCTATGCGCGCGCGGGGATCGAACCGCGATTCCGCGAAGTCCTCGGCGGCGATGTCGATGACGGGAATAGCAAGTTTCTGGTGACATTCGTCGGCACGCACGGCGTCGCCACCGGACTCGATCAGATTCTCGACGCCGCGGAGCTGCTCCGCGACGATTCGCGAATCGCGTTTGCATTTGTTGGTGAAGGCGCGGAGCGTGATCGCCTGATTGCATCTGCGCGCGCGCGAGGCCTTTCGAACGTGATCTTCCATCGCGCCGTGGCGAAAGAAGACGTGCCGCACGTCTACGCGTCATCGGACGCGTGCATCGTCTGTCTCAAGCCCGTGCCGTTCCTCGAGAAATTCATCCCGTCCAAAATCTTCGAGATCATCGCCAGCGGCCGGCCGGTGATCGCCGCACTGGCCGGAGAAGCAGCGGAGATCGTGCGCGAAGCCGGCCACATCGTTGTGCCTGCAGGGGACGCCGCCGCGATTGCCCGCGAGTTACGTGCGCTCGCCGACGACGACAGTCGCGTCGCGGAGATGGTGAAGAAGGGCCGCGCGTATGTGGCGGAGCATTTCGACCGGCGAACGCTTGCGCGGCGATATCTGGAGATGTTTGGCGGGATGTGAGCCCACCAAGAGCCGCGCGGGTTACCGCCGCGAGCGATCGGCAGGAACCACCGCCGCGGCATCGACGACTTTCGTGCTGCCGTGCTGGCGGATGTGGAGCAGAGGCTCGGCGGTGGTGAGGATGCGCGGCTCTTCCAGCGAGAGCGGGTCGCGTTCCCAGGCGTTGAGCCGGGTCAGACGGATCTGCATCTGTCGCAGCGGCATTCCGATCTCGTCGCATTCCTGGATGGCTTGTTCTCTTCGCGCCGGCCAGAGGCTGGAAGTGGAGATGATCACTTCCTGAACGGACAGTTTCTCGCAGACTGTGCGGAGGCTTTCCGCTTCGTACACGTGCAGACCGTGGATGAGCTTTCCGACCTTCTTCGGATCGTCGTCGACGAAACCCACCGGCACGTATCCGAGCTCGCTGTTGTTGAGGATCTCGCGCAGCAGGAGCTCGCCCGCATCACCCGCGCCGTAAATCAAAATCGGCAGGCCTGCGACCGCGCGGCGGGTGGGCAGGAGACGCCGCGCGACGCGGAATGCGCTGCGCGTGGCGGTCATGAGCACGAGAACGAAAAGCAGATCGAGCAGCAGGATGCCCCGCGAGAAACCATAGTCTCGATAGGTCAACACGACGACCATGGCCGTGACCACCGAGGCAACGACGGCGGCTCGGCCGATGCCGAGCAGATCGCTCAGACTCGTGTAACGCCACAGCCCGCGATACACACCCGCGATCAGGAAAACGCCGATCTTCAGCGCCACGACGATCGGCAGGGTCTTGACCATCATCAGGAAGTCCGGGTCGTCGGGCGTGAAGGGCCCGTAGCGCAGCGACCAGGCGCAGTACCAGGCGATGGAGACGAGGCTCATGTCGAGCAAGGTCTCGAACACGCGCCGTTTGTAGGAAAGGTCCACGAGGAACGAAACGACCGGCCGCGCGCGCACTTCCTGCTCGCTGGCGTACACCTTCACTTCGCCGAGGTAGACGCCGATCATGGTCAGCGCGACGATGAAGGCGAGGATGGCCATGACGCTTTCGTGCAGCGCCCAGTGACGCACCTGAATGGCCAGTACGCCGGCCAGTGTGGCCAGACCGTAGAGCAGCCAGACGGCACGGCGCTCGGAAAGACCGAGGGCCACGAGACGGTGCGATGTGTGATCGCGGCCACCCTGCGAGACGGCGCGTCCGGAGAGCTTGCGCAGCAAGGTCACGAGTGTCGTATCGAAGATCGGGATGACGAGCGTCAGAACGGGTACGGCGATGACCGGCAGGAAGCTGCGCGTTCTGCCGCTCGTGCTGGTGAGCAGGGCCGTGCTGGCCAGGAAAAAGCCGATGAAGAGCGATCCGCAATCGCCCATGAAGATGGACGCCGGATGCGAGTTGTAAATCAGGAAACCGATGAGCGCCGCGGCCAGAATGAGGACGACCGTCGCTTCGGCCATCTGGCCGAGGCTGGCGAAGTTCAACGCCAGAAAGAGAGCCGCGATCGCGGAGACACCGGCGGACAAGCCGTCCATGTTGTCGAGCATGTTCACGGCGTTGGTGATTCCGATCAGCCAGAACATCGTGATCGCGGAGTTGAACGCGGAGGAGCTGGTCCACGGCAGGACCAGACCGGCCGACACGACGATCGACGCGCCGATGATCTGTCCGACCAGTTTCTGATAAGGCTTCAGATTGACGATGTCGTCGATCAGGCCGATCAGGAACATCAGACTGCACGCGGGCAGGATGGCTTTCGTGAAGGCGGGGCTGGCTCCGGAACGGATCAGGTGCCATCCCGCCACCACCATCACGGCTACGTAGATGCCGACGCCGCCCAGCAAAGCGGTGGGATGCGTGTGCCAGCGGTCTTTCTTCGGCGCCGCCACCATCCCGAAACGGCGCGCAGCACCCCGCACCAGCGGAGTGAACAGCGCAGCGGCGATCAATGCCACGATCGCCGGCTGCCAGACTGCGAGATGGGCCAGGTTACTCATCCAATCGCTTGTGAGGTTTGGGTCGCGCGCTGGTATTCGATGACGCTGCGGATGATGCCGTCCAATGTGTAGGTGGGTTGGAAGCCGACCAGTGCATCGACCTTCGTCGTATCCGGTACGCGCCGCGGCATGTCCTCGAAGCCCTCCTCGTACGCCTCGTCATAAGGAACGAAGACGATGTCGGAGCTCGACGCTGCCAGACGCTTCACGGTTTCCGCCAACTGGAGGATCGAGACTTCTTCCGTCGAGCCGATGTTGAAGACCTCGCCAATGGATGCCGGCGTATCGACCAGCTTCATCAGCGCGCCGATGACATCCTGGACATGACAGAAGCACCGCGTCTGCGATCCGTCGCCGAAGACGGTCAGCGGGCGTCCGGCGATGGCCTGTTTGACGAAACGCGGAACGACCATGCCGTACTGGCCGGTCTGCCGCGGCCCGACTGTGTTGAAGAGGCGGACGATGATGGTGGGCAACCGCTTCTCGCGCCAATAGGCCAGCGCCAGAAATTCGTCGATGGCTTTCGAGCAGGCATAGCTCCAACGACCTTTGCTCGTCGAGCCGAGGACGAGGTTGCCGTCTTCGCGAAACGGAACCTTGTCGCTCAGTCCATAGACTTCGGAGGTCGACGCGATCAGGACCGTTTTCTTTTTCTTGTTGGCCACCTCGAGCACGATCTCGGTACCGCGGACATTCGTCTCGATGGTGCGGACCGGGCTCTCGACGATCAACTGCACGCCTACCGCCGCGGCCAGGTGAATGACGATGTCGGCGCGATCGACCAGCTCCGCGAGCACCGGAGCATTGCGGACCGATTCGATCGTGTAGTCGAACCGCGGGTGTTTCTTGAGGTGTTGAATGTTCTCGATGCTACCTGTGGAGAGGTCATCGATGATGCTGACCTCATCGCCGCGCTCCAGATATGCCTCGGCCAGATGCGAGCCGATGAAGCCGGCGCCTCCTGTGATCAAAAGCCGCAACCCTGCCTCCTGACGCCGGCCGGCAGTCCACCGTCCCGGCAATGCAACGAATAATTTTCATTCTAGTGCGTGTGTGCGGCACAAACAACCCGAACCGGTGCGGATGTTTCGGCAAAAAAAGAGCCGGCCCCCGTGAGGACCGGCTCTCGCGTGAATCGGAAGGGTTGGGCTTACTGCTGCGCTACGCTCGACGAAACGGTGTTGTCGCCGCCGTTGTCGACGATCGTGTTGTTGAAGAAGCCGACCTGCGTGCCGGTGCCGGCCGAGACGACGCCGTTGTTGGTATTGCCGACGATCATGTTGTTCGAGAGGCGAACGACCGGGCTCTGGCCACCGAGACCGGAGGTGACGCCGGTCTGGTTGTACGCGATGAACGAGCCTTCGATATTCGCTGTCGACGAGGTGAGCTGCACCAGCAAACCGTTGGCGCCGTTGAAGGTCATGCGCGAGTTATAGACCGAGGCCGTGTTGGTGTTGCCGACCACGTCGATGCCGTTCGAATTGTTGCCCGAGATGTCGGACTCCTCGACGGTCAGTTTGACGGTGGCCCCGCCCGTAGGAAAGATCTGGATTCCGTTGGTGGTGTTGTTCAGGATGCTGCTTTGCTGCACCATCACTTTGGCAGGATTGAGGCTCGGCGAAATCTCGATTCCGTCGCCCGCCTGATTCTGGATCTGGCAGTTCTGAATGTAGACCTCGCCGGCGCTGAGAACGCGGATTCCGTTGATCCCGGTGCCCGCGCCCACGATGCTCAGGTTGCGCAACACGACGTTGGACGTCGCAGGTGCGTTGATGATTACACCGGTGGTGCCGGCGTTGAGGATGCCGGCCAGCGTACCGGTTCCGTTGATGGTGATCGCCTTCGTGATGGTCACCGAGCCGTAGCCACCCGGATCGAGGACGCTGATCTCGCCGCCCGCGGCGGTCTTGCTGATCGCGCCCGCAAACGTCTTGCAGGGTGCGGTGCGGCTGCAGGGGTTGACATCGTCACCGACGCCGGAAACCCACGTACGAGTCGCCTGCGCCTGGGCCATCGACGCGATGCAGAGCGTTAGGATGGCGATAAAGACAAAAATGAGAGTCTTACGTTTCATGAATCCTCCTCGAGATCATTCACAAATTGCCACCGGCCGCGAATCGCCCACTTGCGATTCGCCCCGATGTGCCAATTACCAAGGTTTTTAGAACGGCGCGAAGTTTAGCATGCTCCTTTGCGAGTCTTGTGATCTGGGCCACACGCTTACTCCCAAATTTGGAATCCACGGGCCGGGCGCCGAGGTTCCCGGCCTATGATTCGGCGCCAAATGTCCACGAAAGAACGAAACGTCTGACGGTCTTCCGGCCCAAATACTCATCGTCGATCGCTCCATGCGCACGGACATCAAACAACTTTCTCGCGAGGATCTCGATGTTTTCGTCGCGGAAAACGCCGGTCTGCTGCTGGAAGACGAGGCGCTGGCCGTGCTCGAGAATCCCTACGTCACCTCACAGATTCTCGGCAGGATTGCGCAAGCCCCGCGTGTCACCGGCTATCACTCGGTTCGCGTGAGGTTGGTGGCGCACCGCCAGACTCCTCAGGCGCACGCCGTCAAGCTGATTCACTATCTCTACTGGATCGATCTGTTGAATCTTTCCGCCGACGTGCAGGTGCCGGCTCAGGTCCGTCGCTCCGTCGATACGCTGCTCCTGGCGCGCGTGGAGAAGCTGTCTCTGGGTGAGCGCATCAGCTCCGCGCGCCGCTGCAGCGCAGCTCTCGTGAAAGTGTTTCTCTACGACCCGCATCCGAAGGTGTTCGAGTCGCTGCTCGACAACAAACGGCTGCGCGAAGACGACCTGCTGGCGTTGATCTCGTCGCGGCGCGCCACGCGCGAGCAACTGCTGATGGTGGCCGAGGACATGCGATGGTCGTATCGCTACGCAGTCCGCAAGGCGCTGGTGTTGAATCCGGACACCCCTCGCGCGGCGGCGGCGTCGCAGTTGCCGCACCTTTCGCGGCGCGATCTGCGCAGCATTCACTCGAACCCGGCTACCTCCGTTTATGTGAGGCGTTGCATCGAGCGCTTGCAGCCTGGTGTCGTGTGAGGCCAGGTTGCGCTGCCGGCCGTGCCGGCCTTTTTTCTGCGCCTCCGGAATCGATTGACTACAATAGCGGGCCGGATGCCTGATCAGGAGCCGCAGGGGCAGGGAGCCGCTTCCGAGCTGGGCTCTTTCGGTGAGGAGCTGCGGCGCGAGCGCGAGATTCGCGGCATTTCTCTCAAAGAGATTGCCGATGCCACGAAGATCAGCAAGCGCTTCCTCGACGCCCTCGAGCGCAACGACCATCGGACGCTTCCGGCGCCGGTGTTTACACGCGGATTCGTCCGTGAGTACGCGCGCTATGTCGGGTTGAACGCCGAAGACATGGTCAACCGGTACAACTTCGCGGCGGCGAATGACGATCGCATCGAGAAACCGCCGCAGGTCGAAAAGTATCCAATGACTCCCCCTCGGGACATCAGTCCGAAGCCGCCGCGCAAGCGAGGCATCCCTCCGGTGTACGCCCGCATCGATCGCAATCTCGTCGCCGTCGTCCTGACCGCCGCGGCCCTGGCCGCGGTGGCCTGGTGGGCTGTGCAGAACCGGCGGCTGGACCAGGACGTTTCCGCCGACACGCCCACGCCGATCGTGACGACGAGTGTGGCGGCGACCCCTCCACGCTCGCTCGTGCCTCCGAGCGCCGTCGATGACTCCACGCTTCATCTCAGCGTCGAAGCGGTGGAAGTGTCATGGGTGGAGCTCGTAGCCGACGGCAAGACCGTCATCAGCGACACGATGGGAAAAGGCGAGAAGCGGACGTTCGAAGCAAGCGAGGCGTTTCTCTTCCGCAAGATCGGCAATCCTCCCGGTCTGAAGCTGACGCTGAACGGTGCCGTGATCCCGGCGTTCGAAGATGACGGGAAGATGGTCAGAAACAAGATCTTCGACCGCGAGGCGCTCCAGCAAATCCGCGCCGAAGCGAATCCGCAGGCACCGCCGAATCCTCAACCACAGTCATGAGCGCGACGGTTTCAGGAGATCTCACCGCGGCCACCGTGATCGGTCTGATCTCCTCGGGTGCCTATCCGCGCGACGTCGTGGCCACGATCGCCCGCGGATATCTTCCGCTCGAGCAGGGCGATCTGATTGGCGTGCTCCTGTATCTCGTCGTCTCGGACGACGAGGAAATTGCAGGCTACGCTCGCACCTCCTTCGCGGATGTGCCCGCCCGGGCCATCGTCGAGTACGCCTCGAACGAACAAATGGACTCCGAGCATTTGCTGCGCCTTCTCGGCGTGACCACCGACAACGTGGTCGTGGAAGCACTCATCCGCAATCGCGCCGTGTCCGATGCGGCCATAGCCGACCTGGCGCGCCGGGCCGAACCGGCAGTGCAGGAAGTGATCGTCATCAACCAGGCCCGGATCATTCGCGCGCCGGAGATCCTCGAGGCATTGCTGGAGAATCCGGCGCTCTCGCCAGATGCGCGTAGGCGCGCGCTGGAGACGAAGGAAGAGTTTTTCGAGAAGAAGGCGCGTCTCGAGCTCGACACCGAGGAAGAACCGGAGCTGATCGACGTCCCGCTCGATCCGATCGCAGACCTGCTGGCGAAAGCGGCCGAGATGGTCGAGGAGGGAGCGCCGACGCTCGTGCAGCTTACCGAGAGCGAACAGGCCGATACCTCGAAACTGGTCTTGTGGAGACGGCTGATGTTCATGAGCGTGGCTGAAAAAGTCATGGTGGCTTATCGCGGAGACCGCACCGCGCGCATGCTCCTCATTCGCGATCGGAACAAGCTGATCTGCTCGGCGGTGATGCGGAATCCGCGCATGTCGGAGCAGGAGGCGGAGAACATCGCATCGATGCGCAACGTCGATGACGAAGTGCTCCGATTGCTGGGGAACCGCCGGGACTGGACCGCCAAGTACAACATCATGGTGACGCTATGCCGCAATCCGAAGACCCCCGTGGGGGTTGTCCTGCCGTTCGTCAATCGTTTAACCTTGCGTGATTTGAAAGGTTTGAAGGACGATCGGGGCGTCCAGCAAGTCGTCCGCGAGATAGCCCGGAAGACCTACCTGATCCGCACCCAGAAAAAATGAAGGTCAACTACTACGAGATCCTGGGCGTCGAGCGGTCCGCGAACGACCAGGAGATCCGCGACCGGTTTCGGAAGCTGGCGCGGGAGAACCATCCCGATCGCTACCGCGGCAGCGACAAAGCCGAGGCCGAGCGGAAGTTCCAGACCCTCACTGAGGCCGTGAATGTGTTGACCAATCCCGGCAAACGCCGCCAACATGACGAGCAGCTCACCGGAGGCGGCGGGCGCGGCCCGGCCGATTTCGCGCAGGTGGCCAAGGTCTACATGGGCAAAGGCGTGAAAGCATTCAAGGACGGCGACATGGCTGGCGCGTACGAAAATTTCGACATGGCCGTGAAACACAACCCTCAGGATGCGAAGGCGTTTCACTACCTGGCCCTGACGGCCGGCCGCATTCCGGCGTACACGCGCCAGGCCGTCCAGGCCATCGAAAGCGCCGTGCAGCGCGAGCCGATGAATCCGCTCTATCTCAAAGATGCCGGTATGCTTTGCAAACGCGCCGGTCTCACGGCCAAGGCGGAACGCTTTTTCGAAGAGACGCTCAAGTGGGATGCCTCGAACAGCGAAGCCCTGACCGGCCTCGCCGAGCTGCGCGAGTCCAAGGAGGCGGCGAAAGGCGGGTTCTCGATCTTCGGGAAACGCTGATGCTCATGGAAGTCAAGGCATTCGGTCTCACGCACGTCGGCCGGCAACGGCAGCACAACGAGGATGCATTTCTCGTTGAAGACGGTGCCCTGCTCTTTCTCGTGGCCGACGGCATGGGTGGTCATGCGGCGGGCGAGATCGCATCGCGCATCGCTGTCGACTCCATCTCCGAGTTCATCCTGCACACCAAAGAAGACGATGGCACGTGGCCGCATGCCTACGACGAGCACTTCAAACGCTCCACGAACCGGCTCATGGCCGCAGTGCGCATGGCCAACACGCGCGTGCTCGAAGCGATGCGCAAGGATGCGCGCCTGCGCGGCATGGGCACGACTGTAGTGGCGTGCATGGCGGACGACACGACGGTCTCCGTCGCGCACGTGGGCGACTCGCGCGCCTACATGATTCGGGACGGCCAGCTCTCGCGCATCACCAACGATCACTCCTGGGTCTTCGAGCAGGTCCAGGCCGGAATGCTCACCGAGGCGGAGGCGGAGAAGCATCCGCTGCGCAACGTGATCACGCGCGCACTCGGCGGCGCTCTGCAGGTCACCCCGGACGCGTCGGAGATCGACGCCAAGCCCGGCGACGTCTTCCTTCTCTGTTCGGACGGTCTCACCGGCATGGTCCCTGAAAGCGAGATCCTGCGGGTCGTGACCGCAAGCAGCGGCGATCTCAAAAAGGCTTGTCAGCAGTTGATCGATGCCGCAAACGAGCGAGGGGGCCTCGACAACGTCACCGCCGTCCTCCTCGAGACGCAGTAGCCGGCCCCAGCCGGAAGGACCAACCATCTTGAACGTTCGAATCGACTACTGCGGAGTTTGAAACTACCTCCCCCGAGCCTCCAGTCTGGCGGCTACCATCAAAGACACACTTGGCCTCGAGAGCGATCTCGTCCGCGGCAGCGGCGGCATCTTCGTCGTCAGCGTCGGTAACGAGAAGCTCTTCTCGAAGAAAGAGGAAGGCCGCTTTCCGACCGAAAGCGAGATCCTCGACAAGCTCCGGCAACTGAGCGCGTAATTCGACAGGCCACGCCCTTACAATCACGCCGTGCATCCGGAGGTCGAGGAGCTACGGCCGAAGTTGAAAGAGGTCCTCTACGATTGCGCGGTCGATATCCGCGCGACCAAAGCGGCGTTGTATCTCTTCGACGGCGCGGGTCTTTTCGAGCTTGTCACCGAGTACGGTTTCAAGAGCGGCGTGCGCGTTTCGGCCGATTCCAATGACCCGCTGGTCGATCGCTGCGGGCGCGGGCGAAATGCTTTCTTCGTCAACGGCGTGGCCGCCGAGCCGCGTTTCTCGGAGCTGCTCTATGAGGCGTCGACCGATCGTCTTCTGGCCGCTCCTCTGTACATCCGCGGAAAGCTGATCGGTCTGATCGACATGCGCGACAAGCCGGGAAGGCAGCCTTTCGAGAGCTCCGATCTTCCGAAGGCACAACGCATCGCCGAGCGCCTGGTGGAGCTGCTGATCGACAAACCGATCTTCGGTCATCGATTCATCACGCTGTCGAAGCTCTCCGGGCAGCATTCCGCAGCCGGTGCAGAGGATCCGGAGGCCGCCACCGCCGTTAGCGGCGATCCTCCCGTGCGCGATCATCCGTTCGCGCCTCCGGCTGCCGCAGCGCCGCCGGTGCAAAAAGTACCCGTGCCCGTTCCTCCGCCGGCTCCGGTCGCTGCGCCGCCTTTGCCTCGACGCAACGAAGTGCGCGCGCATCTTCCCGGTCTGGCCACGCTCGTCATCGATGCCCGCACGATCGCCAGTCGCATCATGGTCGCGTCGTCGCCCGATCTCGTCGGCGAGAACGAGCTCACCGCTGCACGCGAAGTGCTCCGCTCGATCCTGCTCATCCCCGGCGCCGTCGCGGCAACGTTTTCCGTGTTCGGACCGAGCGGAGGCGTGCAGGACATCGCTGCACGGTCTTCCGTGACCGACGAGGCCAGGAGTCTCCTGCAGTCGAAGCTGAACGTCTGGCTCTCGAAACGCGGCGAGTCGGGCGGAGCGGCGCGGACATCCGTGCTGACGCCGTTCGGAACGTCCGGACCTCCCGTGGGTGCGGCGGATTTACAGAAGGTCTTTACCGCGCCGGTCACAGTTGGCGCACTGCGCGGTCTCTATCTGACGGTTGCATTCGGCGGCACTCCCGATCGCGGCGCGCACGAGCTTCTGGCGGTGCTGCACGCACATCTGCAACTGGTGATCGAGCAGTCGCTGCAACGCGGCGCGGCGGCGGCGCTGCAGTGGCGGATCGCGGAAAAGCTCGTCGAGCCCGACTTCACGACCTATCCCGAGCTGCGACTCCACAGCGACGCGGTGTCGAAGTTGTGCGAGTCGTTCGGCCGTCATCTGGCGATCACGCCGGCCGAAGCGGAAGCGGCGCGCATCGTCGGTCACGTTCACGACGTGGGGATGCGTCTGCTGGACTATGCCCGTTTGTACCGTAAGCGCGATCTCACGCAGGAGGAGCTCGGTTTTCTGCGCGAGCATCCTTCCGTCGGCGCGGCCATGGTCGAGCCTCTGCTCGGTGTCGAGATCGCGCGCGCCGTGCTCTGTCATCACGAACGCTTCGACGGCCGCGGCTATCCGAATGAGCTCAGTGGAGAAGAGATCCCGCTGCTCTCGCGCATCGTGCAGATTTGCGATGCCTGGGTAGCGATGACGGATCCCGGCACGTACCAGCCGGCCGAGTCGCACGAAAATGCGATGGCCACGATCGTGCGCGGCGGGGGAAGTCAGTTCGATCCGGGATTGGCTACGCGTTTCGCCGACATGATGCGAAGCGCGGCGCGGTGACGAGTGCTGCGGCGCGAAGATCTCAAAACCCCTGTTCCGTGTGCTCGCCGAAAGTCTGCTTCAGCGTGCTGACGATTTCACCGATGGTGCAGTCGTTGCGCACGGCATCGACGATGTAGGGCATGAGGTTGGCGGTCGATTGCGCGGCGTGGTGGAGCGCCGTCAATGCGTGCTGCCAGTGGCCGGTGCGCGACGCGCGGAACGATTGCAGGCGCGCTACCTGATCGCGCTCGACGCTCTCGTCGATGACCATGGTCGGCAGTGTGCTCTTGCCGTCATCGGTGAATTCGTTGACGCCGACCACGATCGCGGTTTTCTCTTCCAGCGCCCGTTGCGCGCGGTAGGCTGACTCGCCGATCTCGTGCTGCATGAATCCCGATTCGATGGCTGCGGTGGCACCGCCGAGCGTGTCGATTTTCTCGATGAGCGCGCGGGCTTCGCGCTCGATGTCCAGCGTGCGTGCCTCGACGGCATACGAGCCGGCCAGCGGATCGGCGGTGTCCGGGATGCCGGTTTCGTACGCAAGAATCTGCTGAGTGCGCAGAGCGATCTTCACCGATTCCTCGGTGGGCAGGGCCAGTGCTTCGTCGCGGCTGTTCGTGTGCAGCGACTGGCATCCGCCGAGGACTGCCGCCATGGCCTGATAGGCAACGCGGACCACGTTGTTCTCCGGCTGCTGTGCGGTGAGCGTCGATCCCGCGGTCTGCGCGTGAAAGCGCAACGCGACGCTCCGCGGATCTTTCGGCGCGTAGCGCTCCGTCATCAGCTTCGCCCAGAGCTTGCGAGCAGCGCGGAACTTGGCCACTTCTTCGATGAAATCATTGTGCGCGTTGAAGAAGAACGAGATGCGCGGCGCGAAGGTGTCGACGTCCAGGCCGCGCTCCACCGCGGACTGCACGTACTGCAGTCCGTTGGCGAGGGTGAACGCTACTTCCTGCACGGCTGTCGATCCCGCTTCGCGGATGTGGTAGCCGGAAACGGAGATCGTGTTCCACTTCGGAACGCTCGTCGCGCAGAACTCGAAGATGTCGGTGACGATGCGCAGCGACGGCTTGGGCGGGAAAATGTAGGTGCCCCGCGCCGCGTACTCCTTGAGGATGTCGTTTTGGATCGTGCCGGAGAGTTTCGGCCATTTCGTGCCGCGCCGTTCCGCCACGACGAGCAGAAACGCCAGCAGAATCGAGGCGGGCGCATTGATGGTCATCGAGATCGACACGCGATCGAGGGGAATGGCGTCGAGCAATGCTTCCATGTCCGCGATCGAATCGATGGCCACGCCGACTTTCCCGACCTCGCCACGCGCGCGCGGATCATCCGAGTCCATGCCGATCTGCGTCGGCAGATCGAAGGCCACGGAAAGACCGGTGGTGCCGCGCTCGAGCAGATAGCGATAGCGCTGGTTCGATTCCGCGGCGGTCGAGAATCCCGCGTACTGCCGCATCGTCCAAAGCTTTCCGCGATACATCGTGGCCTGCGGGCCGCGCGTGAAAGGGAACTTTCCTGGCTGACCGAGATCGGTGGCAGGGTCGAAGTGGCGGTCGTCTAGATTTCTCTGTGTAAAAAAAGGAGGAAGGTCGGACTCGGTCATTCAGGTACGTATTTAATCACTTGACGGAATTGAACTATGGCCAAACTGGAATTTTGGCCGCATACTGCCTCCCATGCGCGTCAAATCTGCTGCCCTCCTTGTGTTCTTTGTGTGCCTGCTTCCGATCCCAGCGCAAGCAGACATCTCGACGATTTCACCTCAGTCGATTCCGTATGGAGCCGTCGAGGAAACCCTCACGATCTTCGGCAGTGATCTCTCCGGCACGGAGTCGACCTTCATCGTTTTCGACGGTCCTAACGGCCTCGTGACCGTCGAGCCGGTGAACGCGATTCCGAATGACGACCCCGACGCTCCGCCGCAGTATCCATCCGACATGCTCGTGGCATCGATCCCCGGCGGGATCCCATACACGCCGGGGCCGTACCTGATCACCGTCGTCGCCAAGGACGTCGGCCAGGATGCGCGGACCTACGGACCGGTGATCTTCAACGTTGAGAATCTAGTTGTCGATGGCCCGCCGTTCATCGGTTACCCCGAGACGGCGATCGCAGAAGCGACGGACGGCAATGGCGCGATCGTGAATTTCGATGTGAACGCGCAGAGCCCGAATGGCGATCCGGTGCCGGTCACTTGCTCGCCCGCATCCGGTTCGCAGTTTCCGCTCGGGTCGTCGCTCGTGAGCTGCTCGGCCACCAACAGCTTCGGTACGAGCACGGCGCAGTTCAACGTCCTCGTGTTTGATTTTGCGCCTCCGGTCGTGACGGTCCCGGCCGACATCGAAAGCACGGATCCGGTGGTGACGTTCGTTGCCACGGCCACGGATAACATCGACGGTACGCTCCCGGTCACTTGCTCACCACCCTCCGGCTCCACGTTCTCGCCCGGCGTTACGCAGGTCATTTGCAGCGCGACCGATTCGAACAACAACGTCGGCGTTGGTGTGTTCCACGTCATTCTCGAAGGCGGCCAGCCGGTTGTCACCGTTCCCGCCGACATCGAGGTCGATTCGCCGGACGGCTCGCCGGTAACTGTGCCCTACACGGTCTCGGCCACTCACAACGCCACGATCGAGTGCCTGCCCGCGGGCAATTCGTTCGCGCCGGGAGTCACCACCATCAACTGCAAGGCCACGAACCTCACCGGATCGGACACGAAGTCGTTCACCGTGACGGTCAACGACCTCACCGCGCCGCCGGTGCCCGAGCTCACAGTGCCCGGAACGATCACGGCCGAGGCGACCTCGGCAGCCGGTGCGGTGGTCCATTACACCGTCACCGCTACGAATGAAGGCGTCGTCCTTTGCTCGCCCGCGTCAGGCTCCATGTTCGCGCTCGGGCTGACGACGGTGAATTGCACCGCGACCAATGACGCCGGCTCCGACGCCGACAGCTTCGATGTGATTGTCATCGACTCCACGCCGCCGTCGTTCACGCCTCCTGCGAACATCACTGCCGAGGCTACGGGTGCGAACGGTGCAGTCGTGGTATTTGCGGCCTTCGGATCAGACCTTGTCGACGGCGTGATCCAGGCGCAATGCGCGCCGTCTTCGGGAACGACGTTCGCGATCGGGACGACTACCGTCGCATGCACGGTCACGGACGCCGCGGACAACAGTGCCTCCGGTGCGTTCCAGGTCACGGTGCAGGACACCACGCCACCTGCGCTCTCGCTGCCCGCGGACATCACCGCCGAGGCCACGTCAGCGGCGGGTGCGGTCGTGACGTTCATCGCGTCGGCGACCGACATCGTCGATGGCAACGTCGCCGTTCAGTGCACGCCGGCATCCGGCTCCACGTTCGCGCTCGGAACGACCACCGTTTCGTGCTCGGCGACCGATGCACAAGGGAATCCCGCCACCGGCTCGTTCGACGTGACCGTAGTCGACTCCACGCCGCCGCAGATTCTCAGCGTCGATGCCAGCCCGGGTGTCCTGTGGCCGCCCAACCATCAGATGGTCAACGTCACGGTCACGGTCGTGGCAGTCGATTCGGTCGATCCCGCGCCGGTCTCGCAGATCATCTCCGTGACCTCGAACCAGCCGATCAACGGCACGGGTGATGGCGATACGTCGCCCGACTGGGTGATCACCGGGCCGCTCACCGTGCAACTGCGCTCGGAGCGTTCGCATGGTCAGGATCGGATCTACACGATCACGATCGAAACGACGGACGCCTCGGGCAACTCCACCACCGCCACCGATACGGTCGTGGTGACGAACGTGAGACGCCGCGCGGTGTAGCAACAATCTCCAGCAGCATTTCGCGAACGGCGGCCTTCGGGCCGCCGTTCTTTTTGGCGTCCTTTTTTACCGCCGGAGCGTCCGGCAGTCCGCGGGTATAATCGCGCTCCTTTCGAAGTCATGGGCCTCTCCGGAAACCTCCAGACGATGCTCCCGGGCGACCTCCTCCAGTGGCTCAGTCTGGGGCAGAAAACCGGAACGCTCGTCATCACGAACAAGAGGGTGGAAAAGAAGATCTTTTTCCGCCGGGGAAGGGTCATTTCTTCCGCTTCGAACGATCCGCGCGAGTACCTCGGGCAGTTCCTCATGAGTCACGGCTACCTCACCGAGCCGGAGCTCAAGAAGGCCATGGAGGTGCAGCAGCAGTCGCGCATCCTGCTCGGGAAGATCCTGGTGATGATCGAAGTCATCTCCGAGGCCGACCTGCAGCGGTTCATGCGCCTGAAAGCGGAGGAAGAGATCTACGACATCTTCCTGTGGAACGACGGCGACTTCTACTTCGTGGACGACGAGCTGCCGCAGATGGAGATGATCGCGCTGCAGGTGGACGTCACGGGGATCATCATGGAAGGGACGCGACGCGTCGACGAATGGACGCGCATCCGCGAGACCATCCCGGACGAGACCGTGATCCCGGTGCCGCTCAAGGAAATCGACGACAGCGAGCTCGAAGAAGTCGAAGAGCCGATCGTGCGAGCCATCGACGGCAAACGGACCATCGCCGAGATCGTGCTGGAAAGCCGTTCGTCGGCATTCACTGTCTCTTCGACCGTTTCCGCGCTGGTGCGCCACGGCTTCGTCAAGCTCGTCGACCCCGGCACGAAGAAGTTGGCCAAACTGGCTGAAGAAGTGGTGACGGCCGCCGCCGCCGCCGATGTCGAGACGCGCCGCGATTTCAACGAAGACGACGAGATCGTGTCGCTCCTGAATGCGGCGCAGGCGGCCCTGCGCGTCCGCGATTTCGAAAAAACGCAGCGCCTCTTGCGCGCCGCACAGAACCTCGATCCGAATCATCCGAAAGTGCGCACTGCCATCAAGGGCGCCGAGACGGTGATTCTCGGCGAGCTGCGCAACCAGGGGCTGCTCGACTCCAAAGTCCCGCGCGTGTCCAAGACCATCGAAGAGATCACGCAGATGAACTTCACGCCCAACGAAGGTTTCATCCTCTCGCGCATCAACGGACAGTGGGATATCGGCTCGCTGATCAAGATCTCGCCCATTCGCGAGACCGACGCCATGCTGATCTTCTACAAGCTCTGGCGCGAAGACATCATCGCGCTGACCTGATGCCGTGGTATTTCGCGACGGGTGGACTTGGTGGACTTGGTGGACGACTTCGTGGACTTGGTGGACGTCCACTGAAGTCCACCAAGTCCACAACGTCCACCAAGTCCACAACGTCCACCAACCGGGGCCGCGGACCTACGTGAGTCCAACGACAGACCGCACTTCGATCTCGAGCGCGTTCATCTCGCCCGTGTCGGCCTCGTGATCGTAGCCGAGGGCGTGCAGGACGCCGTGAACGACGAGATAGCGAATCTCGGTGGCCAGCGAGTGTTTTTCATCCGCCGCCTGTCTGCGGGCCTGATCGACGGAGATGACGATGTCTCCCAACGGGCGGCCTGTCGCTGACGGTTCGTTATACGAATCGTCGGCGGGGAAGGTGAGCACGTCCGTCGTTTTCGATTTCTTGCGGAACTTCTGGTTGAGCTCCTTCATGGCGTCGTCGTCGATGAAGGCGATCGAGACTTCGGTGATCTCCTCGTCGAGCTTGTCGAGCTTCTCGAGGGCCAGCAGGACTTGCCGCGTGAAGGAGGCGATCTCGCGTTTGCTGAATCGCGGGACCGCCTCCCCGGTCACTTCGACATTGGTCAAGACGCGGCCTGCGCCTCGGCGGCGGCTTTCTCCCGATCGATGCGGTCGTACGCGGTGACGATCCTGGCCACGAGCGGATGGCGCACGACGTCGCGGTCGGTGAAGTCGAAGAATTGCAGACCTTCCACGCCGTCGAGGATCCGCCGCACTTCGCGCAGACCGGATTTCTTCCCGTCGGGCAAATCGACCTGCGTGATGTCGCCCGTGACCACGGCCTTCGAGCCGAAGCCGAGGCGAGTGAGAAACATCTTCATCTGCTCGGGAGTCGTGTTCTGCGCCTCGTCGAGGATGATGAACGCATCGTTGAGCGTGCGGCCGCGCATGAACGCGAGAGGCGCGATCTCGATGACGCTCCGCTCCATCAGCTTCTCCACTTTCTCGAAGCCGATGATGTCGTAGAGCGAGTCGTAGAGCGGGCGCAGATAGGGATTGATCTTCTCGGCGATGTCGCCGGGCAGAAAGCCGAGGCGCTCGCCCGCTTCGACGGCAGGCCGGCAGAGCACGATGCGCTTCATCTGTTTGTCATTGAGCGCCGCCGCGGCCGCGGCCACGGCGAGGTAGGTCTTGCCCGTTCCGGCCGGACCGACGCCGAAAACGATGTCGTTGTCATTGATGGCCTGGAGATAAAGCTTCTGAGCCATATTGCGCGGCGAAACGACGCGACGCACGGCCTGGCCGATGGCGTCGTCGGTGAAGAAGTCGACGAGATTCGTCAGCGGCTTGTCGCGCATGACGCGCACGGCCGTCTGCACGTCCGATTTCTTCAACGGATAACCCTGCTCGATGAGGCGCTGCATCTCGTCGATCATCTTCTCGACGATGGCGCGGTTCTCGGCGCTGCCGCCGACGAAGATCTCTTTTCCGCGGGAGGAGATCTTGACGCCGAAGGCGTCTTCGATGGTGCGCAGGTTCTCGTCGTGGTTCCCGAAAAGCGTATGGGCGCGCTGCTCGTCGAGTGTCAATTCAATCGCTGTTTTCTGGTCGGCCATGAAACCTCATGTAGTGAAAAAGCTGATCCATACTTCGCCGTACTCGGCACGGCGGAGGAAACGAAGTTGCGTCGGACTTGCCGTGAATGGCTCGGTGCGCCGCCGGTGCTCGATGGCCAGTAAAGCCTCGGGGGCGAGCGCCAGGTTGGTGTCGATCGACATCAGGAGCTCGTCGTACCGGTCATACGCGTACGGCGGGTCGGCATAGATCACGTCGAAAACCTCGCCGCCCAGGCGCTTAATCCCGGCCACCGCATCCGCCGTGACCGTGCGGATCGGTACTTCGAGAGCGAGCGCCTCTTTGTCGATCTTCGCCGTAAACGCACGCGAGTCATCGAGCGCCACGGATTCCCGCGCCCCGCGGGAAACGGCTTCGAACGAAAAGATGCCGCTCCCGGCGAAGAGATCGAGGAAACGCGCGTCATGAATCCGCGCGCCTACGATATTGAAAAACGCCTGCCGCGCCCGCTCCGAAGTGGGACGCACGAGGTCTTTCGGAACGGCAATGCGGCGCCCGCGGAGAGTGCCGGCGGTGATGCGGATCATGAGAAAGAGTCGGCCGTCGGCGGTCGGCTGTCGGCAGTAGAAAAGCACCGTTTGAGACGCGTGGGCGGGCGGGTCTCCTGCCGACCGCCGACTGCCGACCGCCGACTTTCAATCACCACGCCGTCCCACAAAGTACAAATGCAAGTCCTTCTTCACGACGTAGATCGTCGTGGGGGCGTCAAGGCATTTGAGCTCGACGACGTTGGCTCCGTCGACAACGCGGATGACGCGATAGATCTTCTGGTCGTCGGCCACGAGCTCGTCGCCGGGTTGCGGCTCGTAGCCGGCCACGCTGGAGGTGACGCTGCGGTCCTCGGAAATCGCGCGCAGGAGATCGCGCAGCGGTGTGATCTGATCGTTCAGCGGCTTCGGCAGGACGCGCGTCGGATTGAAGACGCGCTCCACAAATTTCCCATCGGCGGCATAAACCCGAAGCAGCGACCGGTGCGCCGGCTCCGGAGAGACCAGCGAGTGCTGGTCGATGGCAGCAAGGGACTCCGGCGAGATGGCTCCGACGTACGACTGGAGTGCGCTCTCGGGGATGAGCATCTTCTTGCGGATCGTCGACGCGCCGGTCATGTTCACGACGACGAGTCCGCCTTCGAAGATGGAGACCCGCTGCTCGATCGTGCTTTCCGCGGTGATGTAGTCAACGAGCGGCCTGCGCAAACGCCCGTCGATGAGCTGCGAGCCGACCGCCTGCTGCGCGCCCGCAAGGTCCGGAATGTCGTACTTCTTCCAGGCCCGCTTCATCGGGATCGGCGTCGAAGCCGCGCCCGCGCTGGGTGCCGGCTCGACCTGCGTGATGTCGTGCTGCGCAAACGCCGGAACGGCGCAGAGCAGAACGGCCAGGGCGAGAGGGCGCATCGGTTGGATGATACGCCAGTGGGCTGGGGGGCTAGTGGACTTGTGGACTGTGGACGTTGTGGACTTAGTGGACTTCGTGGACGTCCACCAAGTCCACGACGTCCACCAAGTCCACAAC
>JALYJW010000039.1 GCA_030775085.1 Acidobacteriota bacterium
GTAGAAGATGCACCAGCGTCACCCCATCTACTGCCGACCGCCGACTGCCGACCGCCGACTCGTTAAACCAAGGGAATTAAACGAGAAGGCACTGCCTTCTCGGCTGTTTGCGGCAACTGTAGGCCAATAGCTCAACTGGCAGAGCAGCGGTCTCCAAAACCGCAGGTTGGGGGTTCAAGTCCCTCTTGGCCTGCCAAATTTTCTGTTTCAGCTCTCATAGCAGCGCTCAGCTCGCCGGAGAACGGGTTTCTCCTGCGAGCTGAAAGCTGTCGATATGGAGCTGCTGGGGTGTTCATGGCAGAAGTAGTCAAGCAGCAGGAAACCTCGGTCTCCAAGCCGAAGCAATGGTGGCTGGCGACCAAAGAGTTCTTCCGCGATACCAACGCGGAGATGAAGAAGGTCACCTGGCCGACGAAGAACGAAGTGGTCGGAACGACCGCTGTCGTGATCGTGGCCACGATCGTCTTCGCGCTCTTCCTCTGGGGATGCGACGTGGTCTTCTACAAGGCCATCGACTTCCTGTTCACGAAGTTCGGGGCGAGCACATAAAGATGGTTGAAGCAACCGGCCAGAAGCAGTGGTACATCGTGCATACCTACTCGGGATTCGAGGAGCGGGTGCGGGAGAACCTCACTCAGCGTATCGAAGCCCTGGGCATGCGCGAAAAGTTCGGCGAGATCAAGATCCCGACCGAGACACTCGTGGAGATGAAGGGCGGGAAGAAGCGCGAAGTACAGCGCAAGTTCTTCCCGGGCTACATCCTCATCGAGATGGACATGGCCGACGACGCCTGGCACCTCGTCAAGAACACTCCCAAAGTCACCGGCTTCGTCGGTACCGGCAAGAAACCAACGCCGCTGACCCCCGAGGAAGTCGACCAGATTTTGACGCAGGTCGTTACTACGAAGGAAAAGCCGAAGCCCAAGCACGTTTACGAGCACGGCGAGCACGTCCGCATCATCGACGGCCCGTTCACGAACTTCACCGGCGTCGTGGAAGAGGTCAACCTCGACCGCAGCACGTTGAAAGTCATGGTCACGATCTTCGGCCGCTCCACTCCCGTCGAGCTCGACTTCCTGCAGGTGGCTCGTTTCGATCCCTCTGAAGAGCAGGGCGGCGCCGCAGCGAAGTCACGTTAAACCGTTCATGAATAACGCGCGCGATTAGCGCGACTGATTACCACAAGGGATTTACGATGGCGAAAAAGATTACGGGTTACATCAAACTGCAGATTCCCGCTGGTGCGGCCACTCCGGCTCCCCCGGTCGGTCCGGCCCTCGGCCAGCACGGCGTGAACATCATGGAGTTCTGCAAGACGTTCAACGCCCGCACCCAGAGCCAGCAGGGCCTGATCATCCCCGTGGTGATCACCGTCTTCTCCGACCGTACCTTCACCTTCATCACCAAGACGCCGCCCGCGGCGATTCTCCTTCTCCGCGCCGCCGGCGTGCCGAAGGGCTCCGGTGTGCCGAACAAGACCAAGATCGGCAAGGTCACGAAGAAGCAGGTCGAAGAGATCGCCCGCACCAAGATGCCCGACCTCAACGCAGCCAGCGTCGAGGCGGCCATCAAGACCGTCGAGGGGACGGCGCGCTCGATGGGCCTCGAGGTCGAGTAGTAGGAATTGAAAATTGAAAATTGAAAATTGAAAGATATGAGAACTGAGAACGTCCGGCTGAGTTACCCGAGCTGTCCGATTTTTCAATTTTCAATTTTCAATTTTCAATTCGAAGCCGGCGCCAGCGCGTAGCTGTTGCCGCAAATCAAGTAGGAGGCAGGAAGCACTGCCGCTAACACTACAAGGAGGAAATTTGGCCAAACACGGCAAGAAGTATCGTGCTGCGGTCGGGAAGGTCGAACAGCGGCCGTATCAGCTGGACGAGGCATTCGGTCTGCTCAAGCAGATCGCGTTCGCCAAGTTCAATGAGACGGTCGAGCTCTCGATGCTTCTCGGCGTCGATCCCAAGCATGCCGATCAGATGGTCCGTGGTACGACCGTGCTCCCGCACGGCACCGGTCAGACCAAGCGCGTGCTCGTCATCGCTCAGGGCGAGAAGCAGAAGGAAGCACAGGACGCAGGCGCCGACATGGTCGGCGGTGACGACATGGTCGAGAAGATCCAGGGCGGCTGGGTCGATTTCGATGCGGTCATCGCCACGCCGGACATGATGCGCTCCGTCGGTAAGCTCGGTAAGGTCCTCGGCCCTCGCGGTCTGATGCCCAACCCGAAGACCGGCACCGTCACGTTCGACGTCGCCAAGGCGATCCAGGAGATCAAGGCCGGTAAGGTGGAGTTCCGCGTCGACAAGACCGCCATCATCCACGTCCCGGTCGGCAAGATCTCTTTTTCGGCCGAACAGCTCAAGGACAACGCCTCGGCGATCATCAACGCCGTCCGCAAGGCGAAGCCGCCGGCTGCCAAAGGCAAGTACGTCCGCTCGATCTACGTTTCTTCGACCATGAGTCCGTCGGTCAACATCGACTCGGCCGTGCTCGAGGCGAAGGCGGAGTAAGGAGACACCATGAAGAATCGCGAACAGAAGGCAACAGCGATCTCCGAGTTCTCCGAAGGCATCGGCTCGGCCCAGAACGCGTTCGTGCTCGATTTCAAGGGCATCACCGTTCCTCAGGTCACCGAGCTGCGCAGACAGGTCCGCGAGTCCGGATCCGAGTACGTGGTCATCAAGAACACGCTCGCTCTGATCGCCGTCAAGGACACTCCGCTGCAAAAGCTCACCGGTACGTTCTCGGGCATGACCGCGATCGCGTACAACACCACCGACCCCGTCGCGCTGGCGAAGGTGCTCACGAAATTCGCCAAGGACGTTCCCTCCGTGCAGTTCAAGGGAGCGCTTCTGGCCGGACAGGTCGTGGCGGCGAACGAGATCCAGAACATCGCCAACCTGCCGTCCCGCGATGAGCTGCTGTCGAAGCTTCTCTATCTCATGCAACATCCCATCCGCGGCCTGGCGGTCGTGCTCAACGGCACGATCCGCAACATCGCAGTGGTCCTCGACCAGATTGCGAAGCAAAAGGGCGGCGGCGAAGCACCTGCGGAAGCGTCAGCAGAAGCATCAGCAGAAGCAGGCGACGCAGTCGAGGCAACCGCTTAGTTCGAATTGGACGCAGACTGCCCACGGGCGGCCTGCCTGGAATTGACTCTCATCTAGAAAGAAAGTTTTGGAGGCTGAAATGGCTATTTCTACTGAAGATTTCGTGAAGCAGATCGAGACGATGACGGTTCTCGACCTGTCGAACCTCGTCAAGGCCCTCGAGGACCGCTTCGGCGTCTCCGCCGCTGCTGCCGCCGCGCCTGCCGCTGCTGCCGGCCCGGCCGCTGCCGCTGCCCCTGTCGAAGAGCAGACCGAGTTCACGGTCGTCCTGCAGGAAGCTGGCGACAAGAAGATCAACGTCATCAAGGCTGTCCGCGAGGTCACCGCGCTCGGTCTGAAGGAAGCGAAAGACCTCGTCGAGGGCGCTCCGCAGACCATCAAGGAAGGCGTGTCCAAGGACGAAGCCGCGAAGATCAAGAAGGTCTTCGAAGACGCCGGCGCCAAGGTTGCCGTCAAGTGATGTGAGGGCGGCCCTCGAGGCCGCCCGAACGTCATCCTGAGCCGAGTAGCGGCGAAGGATCTCGGATTGCATAGTCTGAGATCCTTCGCTTCGCTCAGGATGGCGGATTGAAAGTTCTCGCGAGTCGTGAAAGGGGGGGAGCGGCCCTTTCGCATGCGGCTCACCATCGCGTACACCGGGTTGCGTTGCCTGCAATCCCGGCCTCGCCTACACGCGACACAAGGAGTCCCATCGAATGAACGGAGCCATGCCGAAACAGGAGCCCGTTCGTCACGATTTCTCCAAGATTCGCAGCTATATGGCGCTGCCGAATCTCATCGACGTACAGAGAAAGTCGTACGAACGTTTCCTCCAGATGAACCTCCTTCCGGAAGAGCGTGAAGACACCGGCCTGCAGTCGGTCTTCACCAGCGTCTTCCCCTTCAGCGATTTCCGTGAGACCTGCTCGCTCGATTTCGTCCGCTTCTCCATCGGGAACTGGGAGTGCAAGTGCGGACAGCTCAAAGGGCTCGAGCATCTCCGGATGACCTGCGCGAACTGCGGGTCCAAGATCATCACCGATCACCCGCATGAAGAGACGGTCAACTGCCCGAGCTGCGGCGTCATCAACAAGAACCGCGTCGAGGTCTGCGACATCTGCGGCAACCCCGTCGACCTGCAGATGAAGTATTCGGTCGAAGAGTGCCAGGAGCGCGGCATGACTTACAGCGTTCCGCTGAAGGTCACGTTCCGTCTCTTCGTCTACGACAAAGACCCCGACACCGGCGTCAAGCACATGCGCGACGCCAAGGAAGAGGAAGTGTTCTTCGGCGACATCCCGCTGATGACGGACAACGGTACGTTCATCATCAACGGTACGGAGCGCGTCATCGTCTCGCAGCTCCATCGTTCGCCCGGCGTCTTCTTCACGAAAGAATCCGCCCACACGTTCCTCTCGAAGATCATCCCGTACCGCGGCTCCTGGGTGGAGTTCGAGTACGACCAGAAGAACATCCTCTACGTCCGCATCGACCGCAAGCGTAAGTTCCTCGGATCGGTGTTCCTCCGCGCCCTCGGCCTGACGACCGACGAAGAGATCCTTCGCCAGTTCTACACGCCGATCAAAGTGCGTCTGACCGACGCCGGCGCCGAGCTGAACTTCGACCGCCGCGTTCTCGATCAGGAAGAGGCCAAAGAGCGTCACTCCATCCGCGGCCGTCGCGCGGTGCGTACGGTCTTCGGCGGCATCAAGCTCGACCAGAAGATGGCCGACGCACTGACGAAGAACAACGAAGCAACCGTGAAGGTCGATTACAACGCGCTCGAGAAGGCTGTGTTCCTCGGCGACGTCGTCGATTTCAACACCGGCGAGGTTCTCTTCGAGGCCAGCGAAAACGTTCCGGCCGATTGGGCGGATACGCTCCGCGACCGCGGCATCAACGAGATCGACGTGATCTTCCCCGAGTGGGATCTCGTTTCCGACATCCTGCTCAACACCGTTCGCAAGGACACGTCGAAGTCGTTTGAAGCGGCCATCATCGAGATTTACCGCCGCATGCGTCCGGGCGACCCTCCGACCCTCGAGTCGGCCAAGGCGCTGTTCGAAGGCATGTTCTTCGACGCACGCAAGTACGACTTCTCGCGCGTCGGCCGTTTCAAGTTCAACATCAAGCTCGATCTCGACTCGCCGGTCACGCAGAAGACGATGACGCCGGACGACTTCTATGTCGTCATCAACTACCTGCTCCGCCTCCGCAAGGACGTCGGCCGCGTCGACGACATCGATAACCTCGGCAACCGCCGTGTCCGTGCAGTCGGCGAGCTGCTCGAGAACCAGTTCCGTATCGGGCTCGTGCGCATGGAGCGCGCCATCAAAGAGAAGATGTCGGTCCATCAGGACATCGACTCGGCGATGCCGCACGATCTGATCAACTCCAAGCCGGTCATCGCGGCCATCAAAGAGTTCTTCGGCTCGTCGCAGCTCTCGCAGTTCATGGATCAGACGAACCCGCTCTCGGAAGTCACCCACAAGCGCCGCCTGTCGGCCCTTGGACCGGGCGGTCTGTCTCGTGAAAGAGCGGGCTTCGAAGTGCGCGACGTTCACCCCACGCACTACGGCCGCATCTGCCCGATCGAAACGCCTGAAGGTCCGAACATCGGCCTCATCTCCTCGCTGGCGTGCTATGCGCGCATCAACGAGTACGGCTTCATCGAGAGCCCGTACAAGAAAGTCGAGAGCGCCCGCGTGCTCGATCACTACCGTGTGGTCAAGACCGGCGACACGAGCTTCACGCTGAGCCAGATCGTCGAGAAGCGCGATCTCCAGAAGGAGAACAACCGCATCTCCAAGGAGAACGCGGCTGCTTCGAGCGGCAAAGGCAAGAAGGGCTTCCTGCAGGCCGCCGAGGCCGAGCCGTACGCGTTCTATCTGTCCGCGTGGGATGAAGAGCGCTACACGATCGCGCAGGCCAACGTGATGCTCGACGACGAGGGCAACCTCGTTCACGATCGCGTCATCGCCCGGCAGTCCGGCGACTTCGTGTCGATCGAAAAAGAGAAGGTCGACTTCATCGATGTCTCGCCCAAGCAGCTCGTCTCCGTGGCCGCCTCGCTCGTTCCGTTCCTGGAGAACGACGACGCGAACCGCGCGCTCATGGGCGCCAACATGCAGCGCCAGTCCGTGCCTCTGCTCCGCACCGAATCGCCTCTGGTCGGCACCGGCATGGAGAACGTCGTCGCCAAGGATTCCGGTGCGGTCGTTCAGTGCAAGCGCGGCGGCGTGGTCGACCTGGTCGACTCGAATCGCATCATCGTTCGCGTCGAGTCGGAAGATCAGGATACCGGCGAGACCAAAGAATTCGGCGCCGACATCTATCAGCTCATCAAGTTCAAGCGCTCCAACCAGAACACCTGCATCGCGCAGAAACCGATCGTTCGTGAAGGGCAGCGGGTCCGCAAGGGCCAGGTCCTCGCCGACGGTCCCTGCACCGATGCCGGCGAGCTGGCTCTGGGCCGCAACATCCTGGTCGCGTTCATGCCCTGGCGCGGCAACAACTTCGAGGACGCCATCCTGGTCTCCGAGAAGCTGGTCAAAGAGGATTACTACACCTCGATCCACATCGAAGAGTTCGAGATCGAAGCGCGCGACACCAAGCTCGGTCCCGAGGAAATCACGCGCGACATTCCGAACGTCAGCGAATCCGCGCTGCGCGATCTCGACGAGTCGGGCATTGTCCGTATCGGCGCGACCGTGAAGCAGGGCGACATCCTCGTCGGCAAAGTCACGCCGAAGGGCGAGACCCAGCTCACTCCCGAAGAGAAGCTGCTCCGCGCCATCTTCGGTGAGAAGGCCGGCGACGTCCGCGACGCTTCGCTCAAGACACCTCCGGGCATCGAAGGCACCGTCGTCGATGTGAAGATCTTCTCGCGCAAGGGCGTCGACAAAGACCTCCGCGCCAAGTCGATCGAAGAGGGCGAGATCGAGCGGATGAACCGGAACATCCAGGATGAGATCCGGATCATCACCGACGCCCGCAACAAGCGAATCTTCGAAGTTCTCAGCGATCAGAAGCTGCAGCGCGATGTGGTCGACTTCAAGACCGGCGACGTGCTCGTCCGCAAGGGCGAGGTCTCCGATCGCGACGTCGTGAACCGCCTCTCCCGCCGCGAGCTGCTGGCGCTGCCGGTGGAGGAAGAAGCACGCGAGACGGTGCGCATGTTCGTCGAGCGCGCCGAGAACCGCATCCGCGTTCTCGAACAAAAAGCAGAAGAGCGTCGCGAAGACCTCCAGAAGGGCGATGAATTGCCCCCGGGCGTCATCAAGATGATCAAGGTCTACGTGGCCATGAAGCGCAAGCTCAGCGTCGGCGACAAGATGGCCGGCCGCCACGGCAACAAGGGCGTCATCTCCCGCATCCTCCCCGAAGAGGACATGCCGTACATGCCGGATGGAACTCCGGTGGAGATCGTCCTCAATCCGCTCGGCGTTCCGTCACGCATGAACGTCGGTCAGATCCTCGAAACGCACCTCGGCTGGGCCGCACGTACGCTCGGTCTTCACTTCTCGACGCCCGTCTTCGACGGTGCCACCGAGGGTGAGATCAAAGCGCAGCTCAAAGCGGCGGCCCTTCCGAGCGACGGCAAGACCAGCCTCTACGACGGCATGACCGGCGAGAAGTTCGAACAGCAGGTCTGCGTCGGCTACATCTACATGCTCAAGCTGTCGCATCTGGTCGACGACAAGATCCACGCACGGTCGATCGGACCGTACTCATTGATTACACAGCAGCCGCTCGGCGGCAAGGCGCAATTCGGTGGCCAGCGTTTCGGAGAGATGGAAGTCTGGGCTCTCGAAGCGTATGGCGCCGCGTACACGCTGCAGGAGCTGCTGACGGTGAAGTCGGACGACGTCGAAGGCCGCTCCAAGATTTACGAGGCCATCGTCAAAGGCGAGGTTCCGGATGATCCGGGTCTTCCCGAGTCGTTCAACGTACTCGTCCGCGAACTGCAGTCGCTCTGTCTGGATGTGGAGTTGCTCAAGGAGTAGACGATGGGCCGGAAAACGATGACGCTTTCACGTATGCCGAACAGTTCATGCCGTGCTTGTCACGGTATGGGCTCGATCCGCATGACCGTCCACTTTCACAACGGCGATACCGAATGGGAAACGCCGTGCTGGGAGTGCTTCGGGAGTGACGTGAAGCTTTCGTTTCCCCATCCGAAGACCACTGACAACTGACCCGTCGCGAAAGCGGCGGGTCATCCTGAGCGACAGCGAAGGATCTCTAGCAATCGATCACCCGAAAGGGGAGGCGCAAATTGGAAAGCTTCAACGCACTGTTTCAGCCGGCCAAAGCACAGGCGATCAACGATTTCAACGCCATCAAGATCAGCCTCGCTTCTCCGGAGAAGATCCGGTCGTGGTCGTACGGCGAAGTCACCAAGCCGGAAACGATCAACTACCGCACCTTCAAGCCGGAGCGCGATGGTCTGTTCTGCGCGAAGATCTTCGGCCCGATCACGGATTGGGAGTGCCTGTGCGGTAAATACAAACGAATGAAGCACCGCGGTGTCATCTGCGACAAATGCGGTGTCGAAGTCACGAAGTCGAAGGTCCGCCGCGAGCGCATGGGCCACATCGAGCTGGCCTCGCCGGTCTCGCACGTCTGGTTCTTCAAGGGCCTGCCGTCGCGAATCGGCCACCTGCTCGATATCTCCCTGCGCGATCTCGAGCGCATCCTCTACTTCGAGTCGTACGTCGTCATCGACTCCGGTGACCTGACGGGCGTCATCAACGAAAAGGAGCTGCTCCCGGAAGAGAAGTACCGCGAGCTGCGCTCCCAGTACGGCGATGTCTTCGTCGCCAAGATGGGCGCCGAAGCCATCAAAGAGCTGCTCCGCCGCGTCAACGTCGAAGAGCTCAGCGACGAGCTGCGCCTGATCATGCGTACCGAAACGTCGCAGATCAAAAAGCTCAAGGCAGCGAAGCGCCTCAAGGTCGTCGATGCCTTCCGCAAGTCGGGCCATCGTCCCGACTGGATGATCCTCGACGTCATCCCGGTCATCCCGCCGGAACTGCGTCCGCTCGTTCCCCTCGACGGCGGCCGCTTCGCGACGTCGGATCTCAATGATCTCTATCGCCGCGTCATCAACCGCAACAACCGTCTCAAGAAGCTGCTCGAGCTCCGCGCGCCCGACGTCATCGTGCGCAACGAAAAGCGCATGCTGCAGGAAGCGGTTGACGCGCTCTTCGACAACGGTCGTCGCGGCCGTGTGCTCAAGGGCTCGAACAACCGTCCGCTCAAGTCGCTCTCTGACACCCTCAAGGGCAAGCAGGGCCGCTTCCGCCAGAACCTCCTCGGCAAGCGCGTCGATTACTCCGGCCGTTCGGTCATCGTCGTCGGTCCGGAGCTGCGTCTGCACCAGTGCGGTCTGCCGAAGAAGATGGCTCTCGAGCTCTTCAAGCCGTTCATCTATCACAAGCTCGAGCAGCAGGGTCTCGTCGGCACCATCAAGGCTGCCAAGGAGCTCGTCGAGCTGCAGACCAACGAAGTGTGGGACGCGCTCGAGAGCGTCATCAAAGAGCATCCGGTTCTCCTGAACCGCGCGCCGACGCTCCACCGTCTCGGCATCCAGGCCTTCGAGCCGGTGCTGGTCGAGGGCAAGGCCATCAAGATCCATCCGCTCGTCTGCACGGCCTTCAACGCCGACTTCGACGGTGACCAGATGGCCGTTCACGTTCCGCTCTCGCCAAAGGCACAGGTCGAGTCGCAGGTCCTGATGCTGGCTTCGAACAACATCCTCTCGCCGGCACACGGCAAGCCGCTGGCCGTTCCGTCGCAGGATCTCGTTCTCGGTTGCTACTACCTCACCAAGGCCAAGCCGAACGCCAAAGGCGCCGGCAAGGTCTTCGGCAGCTTCGATGACGTCATCATCGCGTTGCAGGCCGGCGAGGTGGAACTGCTCACGCCGATCCGCTGCCGCGTCTCCGGCCGCTTCATGGACCTGACCAAGCAGTTCAACGATCAGGACATCGTGCGCGCCGAGATCGTCGATCTCGACAAGCAGCTCGTCGAGACCACGGTCGGTCGCGTCATCTTCAACATGCATCAGCCCGCGCAGATCCCCTTCATCAATGGCTTGCTCAAGAAGAAGGGTCTGCAGGAACTGGTCAACTACTGCTTCATCAACTTCGGCAACGATCTCACCGTGGAGATGCTCGACGGTCTCAAGGACCTCGGGTTCCTGTACGCAACGAAGGCCGGTGTCTCGATCGGCGTCGACGACATGGTCATTCCGGCGCGCAAGCAGGAGATCGTCGAGAACGCCCGCAAGGCCGTCCTCGAGGTCGAGCGTCAGCGCCTCGACGGCGCCATCACCCACGGCGAGCGCCACAACAAGATCATCGATATCTGGCACCGCGCCACGGAGAACGTCTCCGATGAGATGTTCTCCGAGATGAAGCGTGTCGAAGAAGAGCGCAACGAGTTCAACCCCATCTTCATGATGGCCGACTCGGGCGCCCGCGGTTCGAAAGAGCAGGTTCGCCAGCTTGCCGGTATGCGCGGCCTCATGTCCAAGCCCTCGGGCGAGGTCATCGAGACGCCCATCACGGCGAACTTCCGCGAAGGCCTGTCCGTGCTGCAGTACTTCATCTCCACGCACGGCGCCCGTAAGGGTCTGGCCGATACGGCTCTCAAAACGGCCGACTCCGGCTACCTCACGCGCCGTCTTGTCGACGTCGCGCAGGACGTCATCATCACTGAGCAGGACTGCCAGACCTTCGACGGCATCGTCGTCACCCCGATCATGGAAGGCGGCGACATCCTCGAGCCGTTGCGCGACCGCATCGTCGGCCGCATCTCGCAGGAAGACATCTACGATCCGCTCACGGGCGACCGTCTCGTGGCGCAGAACGAAGCGCTGTCCGACGAACTGGCCAACGCCATTCAGGAAGCCGGCATCGAGCAGGTCAAGATCCGCTCCGTGCTGACTTGCGAAACGCGTCGCGGTGTTTGCCGCCGCTGCTACGGCCGCAACCTGGCCAGCGGCAAGATGGTCGAGATCGGCGAGGCCGTCGGTGTCATCGCCGCCGAGTCGATCGGCGAGCCCGGCACGCAGCTCACCATGCGTACGTTCCACGTCGGCGGTACGGCGTCGCGCGTTTCCGAGCAGTCCAAGCACGAGGCCACCAGCCCGGGCCGGATCACGCTCGTCAACGTCTCCACCGTCACGAACAAGAACGGCGAGCTGATCGTCATCAATCGTAACGGCAAGCTGCTGATCATGGAAGAGATCCCGACGCGCAAGTCGAAGAAGGCCGGCGCGGCGGACCTCGCAGCGGGGTCGCGTGAGAAGGAGCGTTACGCGCTCGTCTACGGCTCGACGCTCAAGGTTCACGACGGACAGCACGTCGAAGCCGGACAGCCGCTCGTCGAATGGGATCCGTTCACCTCGGCCGTGCTCACGGAGCTCGGCGGTAAGGTCAACTTCAAAGACATCGTCGAAGGCGAGAACGTCCGCGAAGAGACCGACAAAGTCACCGGCCTCACGCAGATGGTCATCGTCGAATCGTCGGTGGCCGAGAAGCGTACGCCGACCCTCATCATCAAAGCGGGCAAAGGCGAAGAGCGGAAGTACCTGCTCCCCACCGGCGCCCACGTCATGGTCCACAACGCCCAGGATGTTCACCCCGGCGACGTGCTGGCGAAGATTCCTCGCGCCACCACCAAGACCAAAGACATCACCGGCGGTCTGCCCCGCGTCGTCGAGCTCTTCGAAGCCCGTCACCCGCGCGACAAAGCCGTCATCACCGAGGTCGATGGAACCGTGCATCACGGCGCGATCGTCAAAGGCATGCGCCGCATCATCGTCGAGACCGACGAAGGCACGCGCCACGAGTACAGCGTTCCCCGCTCAGTCCACGTCAACGTCCAGGAGATGGAACGCGTCCGCGCCGGCGACCCGCTCATCGACGGACCGATCGATCCGCACGACGTGCTGGCCGTCCTCGGCATCAAGGAACTGCAGCGCTACCTGGTCGACAAGATCCAGGAGGTCTACCGTTCCCAGTCCGTTGCCATCAACGACAAGCACATCGAGACCATCTGCCGCCAGATGCTGCGTTCTGTTCGCGTGACAAGAGTCGGCGACACCGACTTCCTCGTCGACGAGCAGGTCGATCGCTTCCGCTTCATGGAAGAGAACGAAAAAGTCATGAACCGCGGCGGAGAGCCTGCCGATGGCGTGCCCCTGCTCCTCGGCATCACCAAAGCCTCGCTCTCGACGGAATCCTTCATCTCCGCCGCCAGCTTCCAGGAGACCACGCGCGTCCTCACCGAAGCGGCCATCGCCGGCCGAGTCGACTACCTGCGCGGCCTCAAAGAAAACGTCATCGTCGGCCGCCTCATCCCCGCCGGAACCGGAATGCCCACCTATCGCGAGGTCTACCTCGAGAAAGACGAGCCGCCGGCCCAGCCGAGCCTGGAAGAGCTGCTGCAACGCGAGTCGGAAGATGAGGATGCGTTGTCGTTGGCGGATTTCGACGACGAGCAGTAGGTGCTATCTCACAGCTGTTGAAGTGCTTCGGGCGGCCGTGAGGCCGCCCGAAGTGCTCTGAGTGGTGTCGAACGAGACGTCGCAGCCAGATTTGTTCGCGTCGCAGACGTTATCCGGCCGACGCGTGAATCGGCAACACTACGCGGACCAATTGTGGCCGGGCGAGCTGAACCTGCTCCGTGATATGGTCCGACGACGCTCGCGGTAATGTCGGGCGACTCATCTGATTGGTTAGGAGTTAGATCCGTGTCGACTGCGCCAATTGTCGAACTCAGAGAAGTTCGCCTACGGAAACTCGAAAGACTGCGAGAATTGGGTTACGAACCGTTCCCGTCCCGTTCGGGTCGAACACATTACTCGCAAGACTTACTCGATAATTTCGACGAGCTGAATGGTACTGAAGTGACGGTTGCTGGGCGGATAGTATCGCTTCGCGAGCACGGCGCTTTAACATTTGCGCATAGTCAAGATCAAGCTGGGCGTATTCAGCTATACATCAAGCGAAGCGAGATGAAGGAGCCCGACGCGATTAGTGGCAATCTCGGGTACGCCAACTTGGGCCTTCTTGACGTTGGTGACTTTGTGGAAGCTGGCGGCATCGTTACAACAACCAAAAAGGGCGAGCGGTCTGTCGACGTTCGTACTATCCGGATGCTTGCGAAGTCGTTGCGTCCCCTTCCTGAAAAGTGGGCTGGCATCAAGGACCGCGAGACGATCCTCCGACGTCGCTACTTGGATACAACTATGTTCCCGGTCCATAAGGAACCCTTTGCAAAAGTCTCTGCGATCCTGTTTGCGGCGCGCGACTTTCTTAGGTCGCGTGGGTTCTCGGAATTCCAGACGCCCGTACTGCAGCCGCAATACGGTGGAGGCACAGCTAAACCATTCACCACGCACCTAAACGCACTTGGCATCGACGTCTATCTCGCGATTTCTCACGAACTGTATTTGAAGAGACTGATAGCGGCTGGATTTGATCGCGTGTTCACGATTGGGCGGTATTTTAGAAACGAGGGTATCGACAGCACCCATCACCCAGAATTCTCGATGATCGAGACGATGACGGCGTACGAAAACTACGAGTTCAACATGGACTTAGTGGAGGATCTCTTCAGGTACGTCGCCACAAATGTTTACGGCCGGACGCAGTTCACTGTGGGTGGACATCTCGTCGATTTTGCACCCCGCTGGGTCCGGGTGAGTATGGTGGACGCTGTGCGCAACGTCACGGGCGTCGACTTTGCCAGTGAGATGTCAATCGCGGAGGCCAACGGCGCGTTGCGCGCCATTGGCTTCCATGAAGATGTCGAAACAGTTGGTCATGCACTGGTTAGTATGTTTGAGCATGCGGTGCAGCCGACGTTAATTCAACCGACTCTCGTCTTCGGGCAGCCGGTCGAGATTTCGCCGTTGTCGAAAGCGATGGCGAGCGATGCGAGGTACGCTGAACGATTTGAGATATTCGTTGCTGGAATTGAATGCGGTGATAACTGGACCGAACAGAATGACCCACTCGTGTTGTTTGAGCGATGGCAATCGCTTCAAAGACAACGAGTCGAGAATCAGCAGCCGATCGACTACGATTTTCTTGAGGTGCTGGAGCATGGGATGCCTCCGACTACGGGAATCGGCCCGGGCATTGAGCGGATGGCGATGATCTTCAACGAGACTCAGAATATCGACGACGTGATTTTCTTTCCTCTCATGCGCCCCGCGATGTCCGACGCCAATGTAGCAATCTACGGCGAAAGAGCGCATAAATCTACTGATGTGCTGACTGAAATCGCGCTCGATGTTGATGAACTTGAAAGTCTCCTCGCCGACGGTGTCATGCGAGTCTCATCTCAGCCGGTCACGGTTGAACTCAAATTGAAGATCTGGAATGTCCCGGGCCGGCAAGGCTGGTGGCGTGGAAGCGGCTTCCTTCGACTAGCGGGATTTCTTGAAGACCGTGACCTAATTGTGACCGGGTATCAGATCAAGGGTGGCGAGCAGTTGCACAGAGATGAAGAGGCCAAACGGTTCCGCGAGCATGTTGAGATGTTCGTCAAGGACCGGCTGCGACCGCACGGCCCTGCGAGGCATTTTCACGTAGCCCACGCCGTCCAGATCGACGTTTCATAACTCGCTCCCAGCAGAATGTCGGTGGCGTAGCCACGGCGTTATCGAATCACCAGTGAGCCCAGTGTTCCAATTCCTCCTAGATCTGGAGGAAGTGATGGAGACCACTCGGGTAACAGTTGATTCAAAGTACAGTAATCTCGGGGAACTCACGAGACTGGCCGATGCCTTTGCCGAGGAGGACGCCGTTATCCTTCCGCAGTTCTTGACAAGGGCAGTTCAACGGCGCATCACGGCTGACACCGAATCGTTACGTGAAACGATGAGGTCAAAGAGCTTCACGATGCCGGGCTTCGATACACCCCGGATCATGTCGGTTCTCGCTGCACGTGATTTGGCGACCGCGCTTCCTTACCTTCGCGACATCTACGAGGACCTCTCTGACGCGGTTTCGGTCGTGGCGCGGAGTCATGTCTACCTCTGCCAGCACGAGCGCGAGACAATGGTGCTCAATCGCTTGGATGGCGCTGGCCGAACGCATGGCTGGCACGTTGACGATCCTGCCTACGCGGTGGTGATCGTTCTTCGGGGCGTCGCTGTGGGCGACGGCGGCGCCGTTGAATACATTCGTCAGTGGCCGGACGAGTGCCGCCGCCGTGGGCTCGATCCTGAGCATGCGGTTGGTGAAGCTGCCGAGACTATGCGAGCCGAGGGTAAGATTCGCACGCTCACGCTTCGTACCGGTGATGCGTATCTATTGCGTGCCGACACTAGTCTTCACCGAGTGACGCCTATTACAAATCACGGCGCAACGAGGCTGGTGCTCAATTTCGCTTATGAAGCTCATCTGAACACGCTATACGCAGGAACAGCAGACCTGTTGTACGCGTGAAGCGTCTTGAGGTTTCGCTCAGACCAAGCTAAATCAGCGCGCCTCGTTTCAATCGCGCGAGTAGGTCACGGGTGTAGCGTTTTTGGAGTGCCTCGGTGAGTTCGCCGGTAGGGCTGAAGCGCTTTTCGTATTGGTCAAGAGCTACTGCCAGGGCGTTGTCGATGCGTGTACGATCTCGTTGAAGCATGTACCGGGTTGTGCTGGCCGGAGCGACAAAATACTCTACAGGATGGTGGTCCACTGGTGTCTGCTTGATGACTACACTGATTGTGTTTTCTAGCGATGCCGGAATGGTGGATGTCTTACAGATAATCTCTAATTCGTCCATAATGCCGTCGTTAGCCATCGACGTTCCAGGTTCGATCAATACCAAGTGGAAAAGAGGATAGTCGAGGAAACTCGTCATCATGTCTAGTATCTCTCGACGGCACAAGGCGCTTTTCCGGTCAAGAAAGCGCTGAAGGGAGGTCACGTTCAGAACAACGCGATAGGCCTTTGACGATGCCGCCAGCTGTCGAAAATGTTCTTGATAGCTCGCAAACTCTAGTTTGAACGACCCTGCATCAGCGTCATCGAGTGCCATGTTGGCAACCCATTGGTCAATATCCTCGCGATCCCAAAAGAGCAATGGCGGTTCATTGACTATGAGCATTTCGAGCCCACAATAGATGCGTTCCAGGCGAAAGATGATCGCGAATGCGTGCTCATTTCGATAGTTGTGCAGCGGCTGCGCGAGCAGTTCCTTTTCGGAATATGGTAAGGATCGGACAAAGTCGGCAAACGCCTGCCGCCGCTCACCAAGCTCGTTCTGCAGCGTGATGTCGCCGCTGAGAACGCGCGGACCAAATATAGAAGCTTGCACCTCAGCATCACTAAACCCAGCAAGAAGATATCCAAGGGGCACGTCGTAGGCGCGCGCAACGGCTTCGATGAGCGTACCGCCCGTGGAAGCACGACGGGGTAGCTGGTAGCGCGGCGCGGTGTCGTACTCCATGTCGCGGATCATTTCTAGGCTGATCGACCCGCCTCCGTCTTTAACACGCTGTTGAAGATCCTTACGAGTCCATCGTAGTTCCGTCCGGAGTCCGCGAAGGCGTGCAGCAAACGTGGCTGGTGGCGGTTCCAGCGGAGTTTGGTCCTTTGGGTGGCCTGACATGGTGCAGATCGTACCTCCTTCGTGGACAGCGGACGGTTTTCGGCATTTGCCGAGGCTTGCCTCGGTGGATCTTACTGAGGAGTGACTGAAACGCAGATGTTCCTACCCATGCTGGCTCTGCCACCTTCGCGAGGCAACGGCACAAGGCAACAGGGGTTGGCGAAAGCACAGTCCTACTTAGCGACTGCGAACGCAACATTGGATCGGCAAATCTGGCATCGGCCACGGCGCTTAGGGTCTGGCTGTCCGGGCTCGCGCGAGAAGGAGCGTTAGCGGTTCGTCCGCGGATCGACCCTCAAGCCGGACGAGCACAGCATGTCGAAGCCGGACAGCCGCTCATCGAATGGGATCCGTTCACCTCCGGTTGTGCGCGGAACTCCGGTGGTGAGGTCAACTTCAAGGACATCGTCGAGGCGACGACGTTCGCGAGGAGGCGGACAAAGTCACTCGCTTCGCGCAGATGGTCATCGTCGAGTCCTTTGTAGCCGAGAACGCACCTCGATCGCGAAGAGTACGACATTCAGAGATGACGAAGGAGAAACTGTGGGCGCCGCGGGAGAGTGGACGCCGCCATGGCTGGCACCGATAGATGGCGCGCCGGGACTTGCGGCAAAGGGGACGTGGTTCCTCCTCAGAGGAGAGATGTGTGCCCAAAGCACATGCGCTCGCGGCTTATCGAGCGGCCCGGCGGAGTTGATCTACAAGTGTAACGGGTGGAGCTTGTTCCTTCTGCGGGGGCGGAAATGGGCCACGTAGAACATCGCTGTGTCGGCGAGGCAGAACATGGAAGTGTGTATGCGGGACCGTCTGCCCTCCTGCGATTCCGTTAGCCTGCCAGACGCTAACGCCTTCGACATTCAAGACATCGATAAGGGCTAGCGACACCTTCTGCACCAAGCTGATCGTTTCGCGGATATCAAGAACGTCCGCAAAGAGAAGATTGGGTGAGTGCGCGCGAGGAATCACTAGCGTGTGTCCTTCCACCGCGGGCGAAATATCAAGGAAGGCTAGCGCTAAGTCGCTTTCAGCTATCGTATTCGACGGAATATCGCCGCTCGCGATCCTGCAGAAGATACACTCCGTTCGCGGCGGATCGGCAAGACCAAAACGGTCTTTGTTATAAGAATAGTTGCTCATGATGAGGAGGCGCTGATTTGACTATCTTCTTACCATTTCTGCTGGTTCGAGTCAAATCCAGGCTGAGAAACCGGCCTCAGGCGTTTGATTCCGCATTTCTTGGAGGCGTCGGTATGTTCCCGCGTCGTCTGATTATGTCGGGGGCCGCCGGGGGCGATCGGGTCATCTTCTTTCTGACGTTCGCAAACCATGAGGCGATGGCCCTTCAGGCCGACGATCATCCATATCGATCAGTCGAACGTCAGGTTTCGGAAACGATCGCGCGCGCGCACTCTTGCGGCGGGTGAAGCTATCCGAGAATACGTTGATGTCGAGATGATGTTGGAATGGTGCGATGCGGATTGCAGGGATAATCGACGACGCCGTTAACGGGGCGCGAATGTCTGTGATTGCTCCTCTTGTACCTCACTTTGGAGTGGAAGCCCATCACGCGGTTTTGTCCGAACCTGAGATGTTTAGGGAGCTTTTGGTTAGGCACGGTCTTGTACTGGTCCGGCGAGTGGTATTTGACGACACTGAGCTCGCTGCATTCGGCCGACAGGTCGGCAACGGACGCCTCGAGCTGTCGGCGCGCTCACGAAGTCACTCTCGCACCGAGCCCGCGGTCTCGAACTTGACTAACCTCCTATCGCCGGACGGCGAACCGATCGGCTACGGCAACGACGCCACCGATTACTGGCATTCCGATCAGGAGTTCAGGGTTGAACCGGCGACGATAGGCTTGCTGTACTGCTTCTTGCCGCCAGAGTCTGGTGGCCAAACCACTTTCGCGAGCACTGATGTGGACCATCTTGGGATTGATCGAGGAACGATTAGCCAGCTAGAGAAGGCGCAGTCAAGGCGTCGCCCGGCGCCCGCTTACGACCACGATCTGGCACCACAGGTCCTTGTCTCCCACTCTGCTCTGCTCACTCATCACGGTTCTCAGCGTAGGACCCTGTACATTAGTGAGCTGGCGTTTGATCTGAACATCGCAGGCGAAATGCTCTCCCCCGAAGTCTTGAGCGGGCTCCTCGCAGCCGTGACGGCTCAACCGAACACTTACTGTCACAACTGGAAGCAAGGCGATTTGCTCGTTTTTGACAACACCCAGCTAATACATCGGCGCGAAGCATTCTCTGGCTCGCGTTGGTTGAAGAGCGTCAAGATCTTCGCGTCTCAACACATCTTCACCGTTCCCTGCGGAACCATTGTCGAACACCTGCAATGCTGAACGCCGAGTTGGACGCACGACTTCATGACAAGAGTCTTCAGCGACTCGCAGGAGCCGTTCGTCGTTCTTACCGCGAGATCGGTGCCGAGACTTTGTCCGTTCCTTCCCCGCTTGTGATACGCGCTGGGATCGCGGGAGGCCTACCTTTCGATTCTTTGTCTACGGACGTGACACGCGGGTGCCTTCCCCCGGGAAGTATTTGTTACGGAGGATGTTTTGCCGCGACAGCTGCATTTGCGGCCGGTGAAGATTTCGGTCATCGCGTGGCAAACGTGCTGGACCCGCAAATCCTGCGATTGGATCTTCGGCAAATGCCGGAGGCGCAACGGTACGTCCGGAATGGATGGAATGGTGACCCTTCCTGGGCGTGGTCCGTGACTGTGGAGGTCGCTGTGCTGATGCGGGAATCCGGCCGACTTCCCGTGCTTCTGACACGGGCATTTCGGCCGCTCAGCGATGTGCTCATGACGCGACTAGTCGAGGTGAATGCCGAGCTCCGTCTTTCTCTCAGCGCATTTGACACTCAGAACATCATTCGCAAGCGGCTCGATCTGGCATGCAAGTACCGAGCCCTCGGCGGAATCGCGATTCCGGTTGTCGTGACGAGCCGGTTCAAGGCGGCCTCATTAAATAAGTGGCAGGAAGGCGTGGTCCGTGAAATAGTGCAGTTGGACCTGCCTGGTGCGGAAAACAGTTTGCGGTTCCGCGCTGATTCGCCTGTCGCCGCCGAATTGCCACTGGACGGCGCCTTCTTGGAGAGGACGTCCGGTGATCGATGGTTTGGACGATTGTTCGCCAACGAGCTGCTAGTCCCGACAATCACTGCTGTGCCTCCGCACTACCAGGGCTTGCAGTCTGGATACCTTGAAAGGCTTGACCGAGACGAACTGGCGCGCATACATTGGGACCCAGTGCCGACTAGGGACAACTTGGCGACCGACTCTGGAGGGTGGAGGCCTAGAGAAGCGGGGGTAACTTACCGGCGATAGCCGTGGAATTCGTACGCTCGCCGAATGAGCGGGGCTTCCGCGTCGTCTTTGTCGTGATGGCCTCCGATCTCGGTCCTACTGAGACCGCGTCTGCGACGAAATCCGATGAACCTCTCCGCTTCGAACGCCTTGCAAGTCGTGCAGCAGCTGAGGCACCAACTCCATCGTCGCTCTCCAGCCATCCCATCTGACGGACGGGTTTCACATGATGTCCAGGAAGATCGCGAAGCAACCGCCAATCGACGCATTCGTCAATATCTTCATCCGGCTTCCGCCAGGACGCGTGCTTTCGTTTCCTCGAGAAAGGCGATGACCTGTTCGCGACCGACGGAGGGGAAGCCTTCCAGAAAGTCGTCGATCGATTGACCGCCTTCGAGATAGTCAAGCAGAGTCTCAACCGGCACACGCGTTCCCGCGAAGACGGGCGTGCCGCCCATCACATTCGGGGATGAAGTCAGAACGCTGCTCGCCATCGTTCCAGAGTATCGCTGAACTCGGGAGGAGGCCAAGGCACGCTGGTCGCGTTTTGCCCAACCCGCGCGGCCACGTGAGCTCCGTCACGGTGACAGGACGAGCTCCTCCCCCGTTAGCGTTAGAATCGCCTTCGTGACCGTCGCGATAGACATTGGCTCGCTGATCGGCCGCGATCCGCAGATCCGGGGTGGGCGTCCGTGCGTGGCGGGAACGGGTGTGACCGTTCAACGGATTGCAACCTGGTACAAGCTGGGGTTGGCTCCGGAGGAGATCGTCGATCGCGTCGGGCATCTGACGGTGGCGCAGGTTGATGCGGCGATCGCGCACTACCACGCCAACCGCGATGAGATTGAGGAAAGCATGGCCGCCGACGACGTCAGCGCGAGCTGATCTGTCCGCTACCGATTCATCCTGTTAGCGGAGTGTCCCCGCCCGCTCCAGAATCTCTTCCGGCCGCGCTCGCACGCGATAGTCTTCGGTCAGGTTGCGCCAGCGGACGGTGCCGGTGCGGTCGAGGAGAAATTCGGCGGGGCGGGCGACGTCCTTCCCTGCCATGCCGGCGCCTTTGTGGACCAGGTCGTACTGGCGGATGATCGAGGCGTCGGGGTCGGAGAGGATGGGGAAGGTGTAGCCGGCTTTGCGGGCCAGTTCCGCTGAGGCTTCGGGGGAGTCGACGCTGATTGCGATGGGGCGAATGCCCAGGTGCTCGAGCTCGGGTAGGCGTTCCTGAATACTCCGCAACTCGGAGTTACAGAAGGGTCACCAGAAGCCGCGGTAGAAGATGAGCAGGACGCCGTTGGATTCGGCGAGCACGCTCGAGAGCGATACGGTTTTGTTGTTCGTATCGGGAAGCGCAAACGGTGGCGCTTTTTCTCCGACGGCAGGTGCGTTGAGGGATGCCGGCAGGTTCTTCGTGCCGACGGTCACCACAAACGTGAATGCGCCGATGATCAGGAATCCGACCAGTGTGACGATCGACGGAAGCAGCTTGCGCGATGCGCGCCGCCAGCCCGAGATCAGGAGCACGGTCGCAATCAGGAACAGGATGAACGGCACCCATGGGATGTCGCGCGTCATCGGGAAACGGACAAAGAACAGGAAGTAGCTGAAGAACGCGACGAGCGCCAGCGCCAGTCCACTCCAGTGATGCCAGTTCCACGGTCGTTTCATGATCTGCGAATGATACTCACCTTAGCGCGGCTATGGTAAAACCCAGGGCGTGCGAACGGGTGCAGGAGGAGACATGACTGCAAATCAGCTCACCGCCAAAGAAAGAATCCTTGCCGTCGTGGACGAGCAGCCGGATGACACCTCGTACGATGAAATCCTGCACGAGCTGGCCTTCATCCGGATGATCGAGCGCGGCCTTGCCGACGCCGACGCGGGCCGTGTCGTCAGTCACGACGACATGAAGCGCAGGATTGGGGCGTGGTCCGAATAGAGCAGCATCGGCTGTTTGGCGTGGCCTGCGTAGCGGGCAAGAAGGCAATAGCCCCCGCGCTTTAGCCGGGGGTACGGAAGGCCCACGTTTCCAGCCTGCGTAGCGGGCGATAGATCTGCCGCCCGCTAACGCGGGCTGGTATTACTGGCACTCGATTCCCCCGGCTGAAAGCCGGGGGCTAGTGTCTTTCAGCGTGCTACGCACGCACGATTCGCTTCACTGAACCGTTGGCTAACTCGGCCGTAGCGCGCGCTTCGTCGATCGACGGTTTGCCGGGTCCATGAATCAGTAGCGCGATCGACGAGAAGAGCATGATCAGTGCGAGCGCGGCATTCGGGTAGCCGCCGACGCGATGCGCGATGAGGAGCGCGCAGAGGAAGTTGATGATCATGACGATGGCGGCGTAGCGCGTGAAGGCGCCGAGGATGTAGAGGACGGCGCAGAGGAACATCGCGCTGACGGAAACGATCGCGCCGAGGAGAGGGAAGGGTGTTCCGCGTGCGGCAAGGAAGTCGCGGAACTCGAGCATCTGCGGCCAACTGAAGACGTTGTCGACGACGCCGTAGAGGAGATGGAAACCGACGATCAGGCGTACGAAGAACATCCCGTACTCTTTTCGTTCTTCGAGCCAGGCGAATTTCAGCATGTGCGTGAGCATGCCCTACGATTCGACGCGAGGAGCAGCGCGACGCGGCAACGTTGGCGTTTCTTCGATGTTTGTTGACAGCGCTCGTGCGGCTACTCACGACAGGCGTGCAGCGCGCCGGACGGCGGCTTCGGCTGATTCGACAGCTTGCCTGGTGTTCATTCATCACGTAGCCTTTCCGCGTGCTTGATTGGAACCAATGCCCGGCGGTCGAGCGAGCTCCAGGAAAAGTCAGCGGCGCCTGGGTCTTTACCGGTACGCGCATTCCGGTGCAGGCGCTCTTCGCAAACCTGGAAGATGGCGCCCGCGTGGATGACTTTCTCGAGTGGTTCCCTGGCGTGACGCGCGGACAGGTCGAGGCCGTTCTGAAGCACGCGGAGCAAAGTCTGGCCGTGGCGTGAGCCACAGTTCGGACTCCTGATCGGCGTAGGCGTTAGAATCGCTACCGTGACTGTCGCGATTGATATTGGCTCACTGATCAGCCGCGATCCGCAGATCCGCGGCGGGCGCCCTTGTGTAGCGGGAACGGGCGTGACAGTTCAGCGCATCGCAACCTGGTACAAGCTCGGATTGGCTCCCGAGGAGATCGTCGATCGCATCGGACATTTGACGCTTGCCCAGATTCATGCGGCGCTCGCGCACTACCATGCTAATCGCGATGAGATCGAGGAGAGCATGGCCGCTGACGAGGCCGGCGCCTCCACTCTGAACGCCGGGTCTTCAACAACCTGAGGTCCATGACGATTCGTTTGTATCTGGACGAGGACTCGATGGATCGTGCGCTGGTTCGCGCACTGCGAGCGCGTGAGGTCGATGTGCTCACTGCCGTCGAGGCGGGATTGATTGCCAAGCCGGATTCGCAGCATCTGTCCTACGCTTCGGATCTGGGCCGCGCGCTTTTCACCTACAACGTCGGAGACTTCTGCGGCCTCCACGACTTGCTGCTTCGCGAAGGGCGGCGACACTCGGGGATCATCTGCGCGCAGCAGCAAAGCTACACGATTGGCGAAACTCTCCGCCGCCTTCTTCATCTGATCGGCACGGTTTCCGCGGATGAGATGCGGAATCGTGTGGAGTTTCTGTCGAGATGGTGAAGCTGGAGAGCAACTGATGACCACGCGCATTCTTCTGCAGACCACGATTCCTTACACTTTCGATGACTGGCACATCGGCCGGTTCGCGATGTTGCACAGGACGCTCGAAGGAGCGGGATTCGACGTCACGAGCCGCGATAAAGAGCCGGGTGCCGGCGGCGTCGACGAAGTGCTGCTGGCGCTCGATCGTTCGTCATTCGATCAACTATGGCTCTTCGCCGTCGATGCGGGTGACGGGATCGACGACAGGGAGTGCGAGGCCATCACTCGCTTTCGCCAACGCGGGGGCGGGCTTTTGGTGACGCGCGATCATCAGGACCTCGGGTCGTCGATCTGCAAGATCGGCGGCGTGGGTGAGGCGCATTTCTTTCACAGCCGCAACATCGATCCCGATCCGAGCCGCCGTGAGCGTGACGATCGGCTGACGGCGAACATCGACTGGCCGAACTATCACTCCGGCAGCAACGGCAACTATCAGCGTGTCACGCTCGTGGGTGAGCTTCATGCGGTGCTGCGTCGCGACGACGGCTCGGCCATCGAGTGGTTCCCGGCGCATCCGCACGAAGGTGCCGTCGGCGTTCCCGCTGACGATGCCACGGCGCGGGTGATCGCGACTGGGATGAGTCTGGCGACGGCTCGCGCGTTCAATCTGAGTGTCGCGTTCGAGAAGGCCGCCGGCGACGGTCGCGCCATCGCGGAGTCGAGCTTTCATCACTTCTGCGATTACAACTGGAATCCGCGTGCGGGCTGTCCGTCGTTCGTGACGGAGGCGCCGGATCGCGAGGTGCTGGACGATCCGCAGCGGCTCAGCGACATCCGCGCGTACGTGACGAACGTGGCGCGATGGCTCGCCGAATAGCGAAACCAGTTGCGGGGCATCCGCGTCCTACGACAAACAAACTGAGCGAGAGTGCCGGCTTCGCGAATCGCAGGTGGTCTGCGTCGCGCCGCAGCTCGCGAATCAGGAGGCAGATCATGATCCGGAAGCTCGCGCTCGCGCTGACGCTCGTTCTATGGGTACACACCGCACAGGCCGCGGACCTCGTTCGTTTCGTTCGACTGAAGATTTCCGCGGGGGATCTCGCCACCGGCCTGGCTATGGCCGAGGACTACAAGAAGGCTACCGGTGTCGACGAGGAATACCTGAATGCGATCGGCTGGATCGCGCGCGGCGCGGAGATGCTCGACCGGCCTGAGATCGCGCGTGAGGCACTGGCGGAACTGCGCCGGGAGATCCCGGCGGAAAAACCGGAGATGCTCACGCCATACGGCGCGGCCATCGAAGTCGAAGGCCGGCTGATCGCAGCGAGAGAAGGACGCGGAGCTGCGGTGCGCTATTTCGAGGACCAGCTCGCGCTGGCGAAAGCGCCGTCGCTTCGATCGCGCATCAGCAAGAACATCAACATGCTCTCGATGGAGGGAGATGCGGCGCCTGCGCTCGACGCTACGGATTTCGTCGGCACCAAGCCGCCGTCGCTGGATTCGCTTCGCGGCAAGCCGGTGCTGTTGTTCTTCTTCGCGGAGTGGTGTGGCGACTGTAAATCGCAGGCGGGATCGCTGGCGCGCGTGTGGGAGAAATACCAGTCGCGCGGTCTTGCGCTCATCGCGGCCACGCGCCTTTACAGCACGCCCACTGATACCAAGCCGATGACGCCTGCGGAAGAAAAGGTGCAGGTCGAGAAGGTGTGGAAAGAGAGCTACAAAGGACTGGAGAACGTCCCCATCGCAATCGGCACGGACTTGATGGTGCGCTACGGCGCCTCGGCCACGCCGACGTTTGCGCTCATCGATCGCAAAGGCGTGGTGCGTCATTACACGGCGACGCGGCTGTCGGAAGCGGAGCTTTCCCGCAAGATCGAAGAGGTGCTCGCGGAAGCACCCTGAGATGTTTTCTGCCGCGTGAGGGAGTTTGCTCGCCGTTTGCGCGATCTGTTCATAGATATTCAACTAAGGATACCCAACCAGGAGGAGTCTATGAATCATCTTCGCCAGAGCCGCGAGAGCTCGAAGTCCGACCGCGCTCTCAGACTCATTCCAAGCGCGTTTTTCCGTACGCTGCACGTGGCAGCGGTGGCCGCGATTGCGCTCGGCGCGTTGGCGCAGCCGCCGGCCGGGGCGGCTCCTGCCGAAGCTACGGACACGGCGCCGGCTGCTGCGGCAATCACGCTGCCCGATCTCAATCCGTCGGAGTGGTTCGACGGAAAGATGGGCGGGACGTTTGGCGCGAAGACCGTTACGGCGTTCGCGAAGAGCAATCGCGTGGCGGTGGCTGGTTTCCGGGTGGTGTTCGTGACGCACAACGAGGCGCGCGCCTTCGTGCGGGCCAGTTACCTGCCCGGCCGCGACACCGGTTCGGCGCGCGCGAAGATGGAAGTCGATCTCCGAGGCGTCGATGACGCCACGATGCAGGCCATCACCGATCATGCCTACGCGCTGTTCATCGAACAACTGAAGGCAGCCGGTCGCGAGGTCGTGCCCGCCGAAGAGATGAAGGGCCTGTACGCGGGCTTCAAGTCGGTTCCGGCCGGACCGGCGGACGTCGGATTGGGTCTGTTGAAGGGCAAAGCCTTCAGCCCGACGGGCATGCCGCTCTGGTGGCAGGTCGGCGATGCCTGGGGCGACGCAGGACTGAGCCAGAAAAACATGCGCGCCTTCAACGAGCTTTCGAAGAGCCTGAACGCGCCGGTCACCATCGCGCCCGCAATCGTCATCGACTTCGCGCACATGCAGTCGAGCGGCAACAGGAGCGGCCTCGTGGCCCGTCGCGCGGAAGTGGGCGCGTCGCTGGCGATGAGCATTCCGACGTTCGTCACGCGCGTCGTTCGCGCCGAGCAGACGCGCTACGGCGGCCTGGTCTTCAAGGGCGACGATGGTGCGCTGACGATGATGAAGCCGCTCGACACCGACATCGAATTCGCCGAGCTTTATCTGCTCGACACCAAGACCGGCACCGTCCTGAGCCTGACCGGCGCCGATTCGAAGAGCAAGAAATGGCAGAAGGTCGCCGAGACCACGAATCAGGCATACACGACGGCGGCGCAGGCGGTGCTGACGCAGGCCACGGGCGCATTCGCCAAATTGTTCGCAGCCAATCCGGCCACCAACTGAATCGTTGCAGAGACAGAGCAAGGTGGGACAACGCGCGATGTGATGTCGCGCGTTGTTATTTTTGGTGGCTAATGTTGGTGGACGAGGTGGACTTGGTGGACTAGGTGGACGTTGTGGACGCCGTCCGCCCGGGTCCACTAAGTCCACTACGTCCACTAAGTCCACGTCCACTAAGTCCACGTCCACAACGTCCACCACGGCAAGAGCTCATCGAAGCTGCGCTGCCATGCGATCCGCCAGTGTCGCCAGTGCGCGGCTCATGGCCGCGGCGATGCTCGCGCTGTCCATCGAGGGCATTTCGATCGGGATGCGCTCGTGGTGGGTGACTCCGCTGACGGTCCAGCGGGCGTCGAGGAGGAAGACGGAGTCGGGGCCGGGGGTGAGGTCTTCGAAGACGACGGAGACGGAGCGCACGATGCCAGCGGGTCGCGCTTGTCCAGGCAGGATGACCGTTCCCTCCGGCAATCGATTGGCGAGATCGAATGCGAGCGTGTGCAGGACCATGTCTTCGAGCGGCGCGGTCCATTGATCGGTTCCGCGCACTTCGATCTTGTGATCGGCGCCTCGCACGACGATGCCGCGGCGGTCGAGGCCGGGGGGCAGCTCTACGGTGTCGATTCCGATCGGAACGCCTGCAATGCCGGCCGGCGGCATCTCGGCTGGAATCGTGTCCAGCGAGTAGAACTGGTTCTTCGTCCGCGAAAAGAAACCGCACGCAGCGACGAGCATCAGCGGCGCGAGGAGAAGCGGCTTGCGGCGGATCGTCATTCGCGCCTCCCTTTGAGCATTGCGTCGGGGTTTTCGGTCAGATATGACGAGAGTGCGCGGACTGCTTCCGCCGCTCGCGTCAGTTCGCGGATGAGCTCCGCGACGTCGTAGCCCTGTTTCTGCGATGTGCCCATCAGTTGCTCGGCGCGCTGCGCCGCGGCTTCGGCGGCGGTTGCGGCATTACGCAAGCTCTCCAGGATCGGGTCGACGTTCTTCCCGGTCGTGACCGCGATTTTTTCGATCTCGGTGAGCGAGCGATTCAATTTCTGCAGGCTCTGATCGAGAATCGGATCGTTGACCAGCGTGTCGAGTCGTTGCGCGGTGCTGCGCATGTGACCGGCGATCTCGCGCAGCGGAAGGCTCTTGATCGTTTTCGCCACCTCGTTGATCGAGGCCATCGTGTCGTCCAGTCCGTTGTCGCTCGATGCTGCCGGAATGATCGGCGGATCATTCGTGAGCACGAGACGGCCCGTTCCCGGCGCGGCGACGATGTCGAGCGAGACCGCGCTCGCTCCCGGCAGCACGAGGCTCGTCGCGAGCGTGGCGCGCATTCCTCGGTTCACGAGAGTCTGGAGCGCTGTGTTCATGGCTCTCCGCAGGTCTTCTCGCGTGGTCGCATCCGTGACCACGAACTCGAGCTCGCGCGGATCGATCTCCAGCGTCACCGGCGTCTCCAGGGTTGAGTTCTGCGGCACGTAGCGCAAACGAACATCGCGCACGCGGCCGATCTGCACGCCTTTCATCTGCACGGGAGTTCCCGGCGTCAGTCCGCGAATCGGTCCGGGGAAGTAGGTGAGGTAGGTGAGATGCGGACCGTCGGCCGCGGCCACAGCGGCAGCGCGCGAATCGTGGAGCTCGAAGCGCGTGAGCTCCGTGACAGGCGCTCCGGCCATGACCTCGGGCGTATAGAAGCCGATCGGTGCGCTGAGCAATGAAGAGAGCGAGGCGTCGCCCATCGACAGACCGCCGCCGCCGAGGGAGAGGGAAAGACCGCCGGCGCGAAAGAAACGCGTGCTCTGGCGGACGTTGTTCGCGAATCGCTGCACCACGAACACGTGAACGGCGGTGATGCCGCGCTTCTCGTCGTATTCGGTGCCCAGCACGCGGCCCACGCGCATTCCCTGGTAATGCACCGGCGAGCCAACCGCCACGGAGCCGAGCTCGCGATCTTCGAGGATCAGTGTTTTGCCTGCCTCGGGTGCGGAGAGCACCGGCGCGTACTCCTGGCCGTCGAACTCGCGCGTCTCCTCTCCCTTTCCGTCTCCCGGTGCGATGCCGACGTAAGTTCCGGCAATGAGACCGCCGAGACCTCCGCCTTCGAGGCCCGGCTCCACGATCCAGAAACGAGTGCCCTTGCGCAACGCGTGATTCATCGACGCGTCCATCGAGATGCGCACCACGACCTGACTGAGCTTTTCGTCGATGGTGATCTTCTGGACCGTGCCCACCTTCGCACCGCGGAATCGCACCGGGCTGTAGCGATCGAGGCCGCGCGCTTCCGCGAAACGGACCGTGATGTCGCCGCCGCCGAAGAAGCCGTATCGAACCACGAGCCAGCCGACGAAGAAGACCGCCAGCACCGGGATGATCCAGATCCACGGCGACCATTTCGCTGCTTCGACGCTCGCTTCGGGATAGCCCTCGGGCGGCTCGTCGTTGGGCTCAGCGTGGCGCCGTTCTCGATCGTGTTCGTCGTACTGACTCATTGCGATTCTCCGGCGGTCTTCCACATCAGCTTCGGCTCGAAGAGCCATACGGCCAGCATGATCAGCGTGATGAGCATGAACAGCGGAGTGGCGCCCGGGCCGGCCACGATGTCATCGATGCCCTGGAAGTTGACGATCGGTGCGGCGAGGGCGGCGATGAATGGAATGATCATCGGCCAGCGCGCCAGCCGGCGAAGCGCGCGATAAACGCGCGTCCGCATCACCAAACCGTGGCGGCTCGGAAAGCGCACTCGGGCCAGCAACCATGCCAGCCCGACGAGCTCCACGAACGGAATGGCGATGCCCGCCACCAGGATGATCACTCCGAACTGCCAGTAGCCGTAGTCGGCGAGCAACTGCACCGTGCCGATGACCGTGTGCTCGAGGACGGCGGCGAGCTGATCGTTCACCATGATGGCCGCCCCATACGCGGGGAGGCAAAGCGGAATCGCGGCCGCGAGAGCGCCAAAGGCTGGCGCGAATCGCTTCCCGGGATCGCGATCGAGCGTAGCGCCACAACGCGGACAGGGATCTCCGGGACGCCGTGAAGGCACGGCCATCTCACATGCATCGCACGATGCCACGTGACGATGGGGGAAGGATGTTGGATACGGCATGATCGCGTTCCAGACCCCGCGACGATCGAGCAGAAAATCCGCCGCGATCGATAAAGCCGCGACCGTGACGTAGCACCACGCGCCACTTCGAATCTCGACGTCGGCAGGAACCGACGCTCGGAAATACGCGACCAGGGCAGCAATCACGACGACGTCGGTCATGCACCAGATCCGCAGCTCCTCCGTCCAACGGAAGATTCTGCCCCGCTGCCACAGCCTCCATTTCCAACGCAATGAAGAGAGGACCACGACCAGAAGAAGCGCGCGGATGGCCGGGAAGAGAAAGGCAAAGAAGAGGAAGCCGAACGCAAACGGGAACCATACTTCGCTGTAGATGGCTCCGACGCTGGAAACGAGACGGCTTTCCTCGAACACGAGGTTCTGGATCGTCGAGTCCATGAGAGGCATGAACACGGCCGGTGGAAGCAGGATGAACATCGCGGCCGCACACGCCAGCGCGGCGTCGAATCCCGGCGCGGTCTTCCGAGCGAGCACTCGATCGCAACGATGACACCGCGCAACCGCTCGGGCGGCCAGCTCAGGAACGACCTGCGTGCGGCCGCAGTCGGCACAGGTGATCGTCATCCGCTCGAGTCCGACTGCAAGAGGAGTTCCCAAGCGGGAGATCCCCGGCTCGCGCTAACATTGCTTCATGCCGGACACTCACCACATCACTCCTCAGGACGGCGACGTCCTCGTTCTGGTCGGCACCATGAAAGGTGCCTTCATTCTTCGCTCCGACAAGCATCGCCAGAAATGGGATCTCGGAGGTCCGTACTTTCCGGGGAGCGCTGTCTACGCGATGGCGTACGACGGGCGCGAAGGGCGGCACCGGCTGTGGGCCGGCCCGCAAAGCATGCATTGGGGCGGGCTTCTGCGCTGGAGCGATGACTTCGGCCGCAACTGGACCAATCCCGAAGAAGCGAACGTGAAGTTCCCGGAAGGAACGGACGCCGCGCTCAAGCAGATCTGGCAGATCGTTCCGGGTCGCGCCGGCGAGCCTGACACGCTCTATTGCGGCGTAGAGCCGGCCGCTCTCTTCGTCTCGCGCGATGCCGGTACGACGTGGTCGCTGACGGAAGGACTCTGGAATCATCCGCAGCGGCCGCGATGGGAACCGGGTGGTGGTGGACTCTGCATGCACACCATCCTCCTCGACCCCGCGGATCCGCAACGCATTCGCATCGCCGTGTCGACCGCCGGCATGTACGTCACCGAAGACGGCGGCGCGACGTGGCGTCCGTCCAATCACGGCGTGCGCGCCGATTTCCTGCCGGAGAAGTATCCGGAGTTTGGCCAGTGCGTACACAAGGTCGCGCAGTCGCAGCACAAACCCGAGCGGATGTTCCTGCAAAACCACTGGGGCCTCTATCGCAGCGATGACCGCGGCGAGAGCTGGACCGACATCGCCAACGGAGTGCCGTCGGATTTCGGTTTCCCGATGGTCATTCATCCGACCGATCCCGACTGCGCGTGGATCGTGCCGCTCGAGGCCGATGTCTTCCGTTGTACTCCCGAGGGAAAGCTGCGCGTCTATCGCACCCGCAATGCAGGCGCGCAGTGGGAAGCCATGACTGCAGGATTGCCGCAGCAGGACGCATACGAAACCGTGCTGCGCGACGCCATGGCCGTCGACTCGCTCGATCAGGTGGGCGTGTATTTCGGAACGCGCAACGGAAAGTTGTTCGGCTCGAGCGACGAAGGCGAAAGCTGGTCGGCGCTGGCCGATGGACTGCCGCCGATCGTCGCGGTGAAAACCGCCGTTGTCTCGCTGGCTCAGGAAGATCGAACGTAATGCCGCTCACCTTCGTCCTTCCCGGACCGCTGCGCGAGCTGGCCGTGAACCGCGGCGAAGTGCGCATCGACGACACGGCTCACTCGGTCGCCGATGCGCTTTCGCTGCTCTGGGCGCAATGCCCGGCGCTACGCGACCGCGTCGTCACCGAGCGCAACGAACTGCGCCCTCACATCAACATCTTCGTCGACGGCGAGAGCATCCGATATTCAGGCGGATTCGATTCTCCGATCCGCGACGGCGCCGAGATTTTCATTCTCCCCGCGGTGAGCGGAGGGTGAGCTCGCCCCGCGCGGCGCTGTACTACTAACCCGCAAATTCTTCGCAGGGCAAAAAGATTCTCAGCTATTCGAGAGCGCGGCGACGTTTTGGAGTGCGGCAGCCGCAGCTGCCGCTTTTGTATGCCACGGGCGTTGCGTGAACATGCCAGCGCGATGTGGCCAGCGTTCCGCCTGCGGCATCCGCACCTTCGCGGCCGAATCCCAGAAGACAACGGCTGTCTCCGCGTTGTTATCCGCTTGTTGCCAGTGGCATACGAAAGCGGCAGCTGCGGCTGCCGCACTCCAAATCGGCGATGGCCAACGGTTTGGTTGCGGCGTAGCCGCGCTGTGAACTCCCGGCAACGCAACGTCGTTCGGCGGTGTTCTACCGACGGTAGGATCTATTTCTCCGTGGCGTTGCTGTCGTATCCTCACGGACCAATTGAAAAGGATGCTCGATGCGTAAGCGGATGTTCGTGATGTTGGCGGTCGTGATCGTGTTTCTGGCGATCATCGGATCGGTGAAGTACTTTCAGATTCGGTCCGCGATGGCGCAGGGTGGCGCGTATCAGCCGCCGCCGGAGGCCGTCACCACGACCGTGGCCAAACAGGAAATGTGGGAGACCACGATCAACGCCATCGGCACGGTCGTGGCGGTGAACGGTGTGAATGTCAGCGCCGATCTTCCGGGCCTCGTGGAGCAGATCTCGTTCGAGTCGGGCCGGCACGTGCGCAAAGACGATGTGCTGGTGCGGCTGGATACGAAGCAGGAGAGCGCGCAGCTCGCCGCGGCGCAGGCGCAACTGGAGCTGTCGCGCGTGCAGCTGGATCGCGCCACAGGTCTTCGCAATCAGGAGATCGTTGCGCAGTCGGTCGTCGATCAGCTTTCGGCTGAATACAAGCAGGCCGCGGCGCGCGCCGGCGAGATCCGCGCTTCCATCGAGCGCAAGACGATCCGCGCGCCGTTCTCCGGAGTCCTGGGCATCCGGCAGGTGAACCTCGGCGAGTATCTGGCCGGCGGTGCGCCGATCGTCTCGCTGCAGGCTCTACAACCTGTGTACGTCCAGTTCACCGTGCCGCAGCAGGAAGTCAGCCGCTTGCGCTCCGGCGCCGAGGTGCGCGTGACGTCGGATGGATTCCAGGGAACCGAGACTGGCCGCATCACCGCGGTCGATTCGCTCGTCAGCGAGACGATGCGCAACGTGCAGGTGCAAGCCGTTTTCGAGAACCGAGCCACCCGCATGCGTCCGGGGATGTTCGTCGAGGCGCAGCTCGCACGCGGCGCGAAAACGTCTGTGCTCACGGTTCCCGCCTCGGCGATCAGCTACGCACCGTTCGGCGATTCGATCTTCATCGTCGAAAGCGTGAAAGGCCCGGACGGTAAGTCCTATCTCGGCGTGCGCCAGCAGTTCGTGAAGCTCGGCTCAGGCCGCGGCGATCAGGTGGCGGTGATGACGGGACTCAAGGCAGGCGAAGAGGTCGTGAGTTCGGGCGTGTTCAAGCTCCGTCCCGGTGCAGCGGTGGTCGTGAACAACAAAGTCCAACCCGGCAACAGCCCCGCTCCGAAGCCGGAAGATAGTTAGAGGAAGAGTGAAGGGTGAAGAGTGAAGAGTGAAGGAGTCCGATTTCACCCTTCACTCTTCACCCTTCACTCTTCGTTCCGAGGCAACTCATGAAACTCACGGATCTCTTTGTTAAACGCCCCGTCCTGGCGACCGTTGTCAATCTGGTGATCCTCATCGCCGGGTTGTATGCGATCCGTTCGCTGAGCGTGCGGCAGTTTCCGCGCACCGATATGGCCAACGTGAGGGTGACTACGGCCTACATCGGCGCCAGCGCGGATCTCGTGCGTGGGTTCATCACCTCGCCGCTCGAGCGCGTGATCGCCAGCGCGGACGGGATCGACTTTCTCGAGTCGTCGAGCGCGCAGGGCGTCAGCACGATCGTCGTCCATCTGAAGCTCAACTACGACACCAACGCCGCGCTCACGCAGATCCAGTCGAAGGTGGCGCAGGTGCGCAATCAGCTTCCGCCCGAAGCGGAGGCGCCGATCATCGCGCTGGAGACCGCGGACAGTCAGTTTGCCTCGGCCTACCTCGGTTTCGCGTCGAACGAGCTCGATCAGAACCAGATCACCGACTATCTGACGCGCGTCGTGCAGCCGAAGCTCAGCTCCATCAGCGGCGTGCAGCGCGCGGACATCTTCGGCGAGCGGACGTTCGCGATGCGAGTCTGGCTCAAGCCCGAGAAGATGGGCTCCTTCGGCATCTCGCCGTCGCAGGTGCGCGACGCGCTTGCGCAGAACAACTACCTATCCGCGCTCGGCAGCACGCGCGGGACGATGACGTCGATCAACCTCGTTGCCAACACGGATCTGAAGACCGTCGAAGAGTTCAAACAGCTCGTCGTCAAGAATCAGGACGGAGAAGTGGTGCGGCTCGGCGAGATCGCGGACGTTGTGCTCGGCGCGGAGACGTACGACAACGAAGTCCGCTTCAACGGCGAGACCGCCGTCTTCATCGGCATCTGGGCGCTGCCTACCGCCAACACGCTCGAGGTGATGCAGCGCGTGCGCGAAGCGATGCCGGACATTCAGGCGCAGCTTCCGGCCGGGATGAAAGCAGGCATTCCGTACGACTCGACGCTCTACATCGAATATTCGATCCGGGAAGTGTTGAAGACGCTGGCCGAGACGCTGCTGATCGTCATTCTGGTCATCTATCTGTTCCTCGGCTCGGTGCGCGCCGTGATCATTCCGGTCGTGGCCATTCCGATCTCGCTCATCGGCGCGGCGTTCCTGATGTTGATCTTCGGGTTCACGATCAATCTGCTGACGCTGCTGGCCATCGTGCTTTCGGTCGGCCTCGTCGTCGACGACGCCATCGTGATGGTGGAGAACATCGAGCGACATCTGCACATGGGCAAGCCGCCCATGCAGGCGGCCACCGAGGCGGCGCGTGAGCTCGTCGGCCCAATCATCGCCATGACCATCACGCTGGCCGCGGTCTACACGCCGGTGGCCATTCAGGGCGGACTTACCGGGTCGCTCTTCCGCGAATTCGCATTCACGCTGGCGGGTGCCGTCATCGTTTCCGGCGTGGTGGCGCTGACGCTCTCGCCGATGATGGGCTCGAAGATGCTGCGCGCCGGCGACATGGAGCGCGGTTTCGCCGGATGGATCAACCGCCGTTTCGACGCGTTGCGCACACGCTATGCGCGCACCGTGGACAGCACGCTGAACTACCGGCCTGTGATGATCACGCTCTGGGCGATCATCATCGCGCTCATCGTGCCCTTCTATCTGTTCTCGCAGAAGGAGCTCGCGCCGACCGAGGATCAGGGATTCATTTTCGGCATCATCCAGGCCTCCGCGAACTCGACGATCGATCAGACCAAACTGTTCGCCAATCAGGTCGACGAGGCCTATCGCGCCATCCCCGAAGCGGCGTCGACGTTTCAGGTCATCTTCCCCAACTTCGGCTTCAGCGGTCTGATCACAAAGTCGTGGGATGAGCGCAGCAGGAGCATCCAGGAGATTCAGATGGATGTCTCCGGAAAGACCGCTGCCATTCCGGGCATTCGCTCGATTCAGATGGTGCCTCCCGCGCTGCCGAGCGGAGGCGACGGCTTTCCCGTCGACTTCGTCATCCTCTCGACGGAAGAACCGCAGAGGCTCGCCGAGGTTGCCAATCAACTCGTCGGCAAAGCATTCGCGAGCGGCAAGTTCATGTTCGCCGACACCGATCTCAAATTCGATCAACCGCAAGCCAAGGTCGTCTTCGATCGCGACAAACTGCGCTCGCAAGGCGTCGATCTGGCGCAGGCCGGCCGCGATCTCTCCACGCTCGTCGGCGGCAACTACGTCAATCGCTTCAGCATCCAGGGCCGCAGTTACAAAGTCATCCCGCAGGTGAAGCGCAGCGATCGTCTGACGCCGGAGCAACTCGGCGACATGTACGTCACCGGACCGGAAGGCAAGCTCGTGCCGCTGTCGACGTTCGCCACGCTGGAGACCTCGACCGGACCGCGCGATCTGAAGCGCTTCCAGCAGCTCAACGCCGTGCGCGTGCAGGGCGTGATCCTGCCGCACATCACGCTCGACGAAGGGCTCCGTTATCTCGAGGACGAAGCGAAGAAGATTCTGCCGCGCGGATACACGTACGACTACGCGGGCGAGTCGCGCCAACTGCGGGTCGAAGGCAGCCGGTTCCTGGGAACGTTCTTCCTCTCAGCGATCCTGATCTATCTCGTGCTGGCCGCGCAGTTCGAGAGCTTCCGCGATCCGTTCATCATTCTCGCTGGATCCGTGCCGCTGGCACTTTCCGGCGCGCTTCTCTTCTCGTTCCTCGGCTTCACGTCGATCAACATCTACAGTCAGGTCGGGCTGATCACGCTCGTCGGCCTGGTCTCGCGAAACGGCATCCTCATCACCGAGTTTGCGAACCACCTGCAGGAGACTGGAAAGGACAAGCGCGCCGCGGTAATCGAAGCGGCGGGAACGCGCCTTCGTCCGATCCTGATGACTACCGCGGCAACGGTGGTCGGGCATCTGCCGCTCGTGTTCGCGGAAGGTGCGGGCGCCGGCGCGCGCAACAGCATCGGCATCATGCTCGTCACCGGGATGATCATCGGCACTGCGTTCACGCTGTTCATCGTGCCGTCGATTTACATGCTCGTGGCGCGGACGCACCGAGGCGATGAGACGGAAGCGGAACCGGAGCCGGCCGCCGAGATGGAACCGGCTCCGATCTGAGAGGTTCTCCATGCGATTGCTGATCTGTGTGTCCGCCCTGATGCTCGTCGCGCCGCAAGGCTGCCGCTGTGGATAGCTTGGCGGCAGGCCTCGGCATCGTCGCGGCGATTCTGATCGTTGAGATCGTCCTTTCCTCCCGGTGGAGCCACTTCTACTTCACGGTCGGATTGCCGATCTTCTGGCGTCGCGTCGATCGCGTGATCGGACTCGAGAATCAATCGCTCAATGAGCTCCTGCAGGTGGCTGCCACCGTTGCCGGAACGCCGCTTCTGTTCCGGCGGCTGGGACCCGACATCATCGCCTTCCGCGAGAAGGCCTTCGGTGGCAGCATCCACTACATGCCCATCATGCACGGCGTCATCCGCCGTCGCGTGGAAGAATCGACGGCCGTGGTGGTCGGACTGGCCAACTGGTACATCGTGGCTCTGATCGCGATGTTCGCGATCCTGTTGGGCGACGATTTTCTCGCCGTGGTGCCGTACTTCCTGGCCGCTGTAGGCATCGTGTATCTGATCCAGTCGATGCGCTATGCGCGCGTTGCCAGGGCATTGCGCCGCGTGACCGCAAATCAGGAAGGACCGTAGTGCCTCTTCAATGTTGTTTCAGTGGGTGCCTTGCGGGCGGCACTTTGTTTGGCCGGTGCCGTATTTTTTATCTTCCGTTGACGCTTGACCGACGCCGCTCCCTTGTGCCTGGCGATGCCAGTGGACTAAGATCATCGCCCAGCCCTTTTGAGAGAGGAGCCTTACCCCATGCGTAAATCCCTGTGGATACTTGTCCTCAGCGTTCTAATCGTCGGTACCAGTGCGTCAGCGAAGACTCCGGACGGCCAGACGCCGTCGCAGGAAACGGTTTGCGACAATGAGACCGGAGCGGCTTACGGCCTTTGCAACGCCTACTGCGAAGCGATGGACTGCACCGATCCGAACCAGCGCGCCTCGAATCAGGGCTGCGAGTCGGTCAAGGCCAATTTCGAGAAGAAGACCGGCCGTCCTCTTCCCTGCGCCGTGACCTGTCCGTGCCCCGGCCTTCTGCAGCTCTTCGCCGACATCACCAGCGGAGCGGTCACGGTGCGTCGCTGCATCGCCGATGACAACCTGCTCTTCATCCGCACCGAGGACGGCGACACGGCCATCGTCGACAACGGACCGCCGGCCACGTGCAGCGCGAATGGCGAGCCGCCCTTCATCGAGCTGACCGAGACCGAGCGCCTGGTCTGCCGCGTCAGATTGCGTCAAGCGGTCGAAGCCATGGGCATCGAATGCACGCAGCCTGAGTAGTCCAGCCGCGAGCGGATCTCACGACATCAGCCGCGGAGCGGCGAAAGAAGCGTCTCGACGCTGATTCTCTTTCGCCGCTCCGCGGCTGAGTCATTTACACACATGGATTCCCAGGGCTCGCCGCCCTGGGCCACATTCTTTCGCCGCTCGCGGCTCCTCCCCAACGCAACGCCATCAATGCAACGCGTTTCTTCTCCTGCCTCCTGCCTACTGCCTACTGCCTACTGCGAACTGCCTACTGCGACCTGCCTACTGACACAGCGAACGGCGTATCCTGATCTCTCCGGAGGTTCTCACGCATGCGTCTCGTCGCTGACATCGCGGTCATCGTCGTTGCTTTGCTCCACGTCGCGTTTCTGGTTCTGGAGATGTTTCTCTGGACGAAACCGTTCGGCCGGCGGACGTTCGGGCTGTCGCGCGAGCTAGCGGAAGCGACGAAAGGCCTGGCCGCCAATCAGGGTCTCTACAACGGGTTTCTCGCGGCGGGATTGATCTGGGGTGTGCTCGGTGGAGACGGCGCGTTTGCGATCAAGGTTTTCTTTCTGGCGTGCGTGATCGTGGCCGGCATTTTCGGAGCGATCACCGCCAAGCGGTCGATTCTGTTCGTGCAGGCCATCCCGGGGCTGGTAGCGTTGATGGCAGTATGGATCGCCGGTCGCGGCTGACCGCTTGCCGTGTAAAGCCTTCGCAAGTTTCGTTGACCCCGCCTTGACGGCGGCGTACATTGCCCTGCACATCGCAACAATCGGTCAAATCGTCGAGGAGGTTTCATGCGCGTGCTCTCCCTCCGGGTGTTCGTTCTCATCGTTCTGGTCCTCTCTGTCACATTCCTCTTTGCTCAGTCCCAGGCCACGACCGGTGTCATCGAGGGCACCGTCACCGACGCCACAGGCGGTGCGCTTCCCGGCGTCACCGTCACGCTCCGCAACACCGCCACGAACTTCGAGCAGGTCCACATCACCGATAGCTCGGGCCGGTTCCGCGGGGTCTTGCTGCCTCTCGGTCCCTACGACGTCAAGGCCGCCCTCAGCGGCTTCAACACGCAGACCGTGACGGGCGTCAACCTCGGCGTCGGTCAGACGCGTGTGATCGACATCAAGCTCTCGCAGGCCGCGGTCTCGGAAGAAATCGTCGTAACCGCTGAAGCGCCTCTCATCGAGACGGGCCGCACCGAGGGAGCGACGCGGCTGAATGAAGATGTCATGTCCGACCTTCCGAACAACGGCCGCAACTTCCTGGAGATGACCAAGCTCACGCCCGGCGTGACCATCGTCCAGGGTCCGGATGGCGATGAGCTGTCGGTCAATGGACAGAAAGGCATCGCCAACAACATCTCCGTGGACGGTGCGGACTTCAACAATCCGTTCTTCGGCGAGCAGCGCGGCGGCCAGCGTCCGGCGTTCACGTTCAACCTCGACGCCGTCAAAGAGATGGTCGTCGTCGCCGACGGCGCCAACGCGGAGTTCGGCCGTTCGCAGGGCGGCTTCGTGAACGTCATCACGAAGTCCGGCACGAACGAGATGAGCGGCACGGGCCACTTCGTCGTCAAGAACGACTCGCTCTCTTCGCCCGCCACCAAGTCGAATGGCGACGAGGCTCCCAAGTTCGACTTCAGTCAGTATCAGGCCGGCTTCACGCTCGGCGGTCCGTTCGTGAGCGACCGGATCTTCTATTTCACGGCCCTCGATTTCCAGACGGCCGACTCCACCAAACAGACGGAGCTGAACCGAATCCAGTCCGACGTCGTTGCAGAACTGGCCCGAATCGGCTCTCCGAATGAGAACGGTCCCATCGAGCGGACGAACGACGCGCGCGTCTTCCTGGCCAAGGTCGATTGGAGCGCTACCGCTGCCAACCTCCTCACGCTCCGCTACAACTACACCTGGTCCGAGCAGAAGAACGGCACGTTCGACGTCGATTCGTGGGGCGTCAGCGCGAATGCGACCGAGAAGGATTTCTCGCACGCCATCAGCGGATCGGCCATCTCCACGCTGCGCAGCAATCTGCTCAACGAGTTCCGCTTCCAGTACGCGCGTGAGGATCGCCCGCGTGACTACGAAGGACCGACGTTCAGCGGCACCAACCGCCCGCTGCCGGACACGGCATTCGATTTCGGCAGGACCTACCGCTTCGGAATGCCGTTCTTCATTCCTGTCGAGTACTACGACACGCGCATCCAGTTGAACAACAACGTCTCGTTCCTGCGCGGCGCGCACTCCATCAAGGCCGGCGCGGAGTACAACAAAGTCAACTCGGTGCAGACGTTCCTCGGCTTCGCCAACGGCCGCTTCATCTTCCGCTCCACGCCCGATTTCATCCGCTATTCGCAGACCGGACCGTGGGTGGAGTGCTCGGACGGATCGGAGTCGACGACGGTCTGCCCCGCGGGCACGTCCATCACCGGCGGACCGGTGCTGCTCTATCTGCAGCAGGCCGGCGTCGGCAATATCTCGGTGGAAGAAGCCGGCACGCAGGAAATCCCGCAGACCGAGCCGTCCATCTTCATCCAGGACTCGTGGCAGGTCACTCCCGAGCTCAACATCCAGTACGGCCTGCGCTGGGAAGCGCAGCTCCAACCTGACCCGATCACTCCGGCGAACGAAGTGTTCTACGCGCCGTTCATCGGACGGACGAGCCTTGGGCAGGAGTTCCCTTCCAACGGCGAGATCCCGTCGGACACCAGCATGTGGCAGCCGCGTTTCGGTTTCGCCTGGAGCCCTGGCGGCGACGGCTCGAAAGTCCTGCGCGGCAGCGCCGGCATCTTCTACGGCCGCATCCCCGGCCTGTCGCTGGCTTCGTCACGTTCCACGAACGGCAGCCGCGGACAGACTCTCTTCCGCAACAGCGCGCTGACCGGCATTCTCGGAGCGCCACCGGCCTACAACCAGCTCATCACGCAGGTCGGCAGCCCGTTCCGTCCGGACGTCTTCGTATTCGATAAGGACTTCCAGAATCCGCGCACTACCGCGCTCAGCCTCGGCTGGGAGCAGGAGCTGATCAAGGACTACTCGTTCCTCCTGAAGTACAACTACGCGAAGGGCGAGCACATCACACGCTTCGTGAACCGCAACGATCCTCTTCTCGGATCGCCCTGGTCGGCGGGCCTTGCGAATGCCGCCGACGCGAACGGCGTCGGCGTTCTCACCGTGGTCGAGTCGTCGGCCAAGAGTCTCTATCAGGGTCTGACGTTCGGTGTGACCAAACGGGCTACGAACAACGTGCAGTTCCAGGCGTTCTACACGTACTCCAAGGACAAGTCCGACGACGACAACGAGCGCGATCCGTTCACGTTCCGCTATGCGAAGGTGACGGAGCTCGGCCAGGAGTACGGATACTCGGACCGCGATCAGCGTCACCGTTTCAATAGTTTCCTTCTGTGGAGCGCACCGTACGGACTCGATCTGAACGTGCGCTATTCGTATCGTTCGGCCCAGCCGAAGTCGCTCTCGTGCGTCGTCAGCACCGCGTTTTGTGGTGTGGACGCGTTCGGCAACTCGCGGTTCAATGCGGATGCCGCGTCGCCGCAGGACCGCATCAATCCGGACGGCTCGGTCACGCAGCGCAACCTGGGCCGCAAGGACAACGCCTATTCCTCGATCGACTTCCGTCTGTCGAAGCAGTTTGCGGTTGGGAACGGCGTCACTATCGAGCCGGCGCTCGACGTTTTCAATCTGATGAACAGCGAAAACTTCCGCCGCCCCGAAGTGACGAGCCTCGTCTTCAACTTCGACGGTACCGTGCAGAGCGGCAACGGCGATCCGCGCCAGATGCAACTCGGCGTGCGCCTGATTTGGTAGGAACCTTTTTTCGATCTCACTGAACGGCGGGCCACCTGGCCCGCCGTTTTTTGTTGGGCGCTGGGCTGGAGTTTGGACACTTCCGCACGGCGTGGTGTACCGCGTTAGCGGTACGGAGACGGTAGCCGGGGGTCGCGCGCGTAGACGCGCTACCCCCGGGAAAAGGGCGCGCATCCTCGAGTCGCACCGCGTCAGTGGTGCGGAGAGCTGTTTACGAAGCGTGCAGACGAGCGCTTTCTGCTCTGATCGTTTGCTTCGATTCTCCGCACCGGCTACGCGGTGCGACTTCAAATACGCTCTTGTCCGTGGGTAGCGCGTCTGCGCGCGCAACCCACGGCTACCCTCTCCGTACCGCTAAACGCGGTACGAGGCACCGCGGCGCGATGTGGAGCCGCCCGAAAAATGTAACTCCAGACCTTCTCCCCCTCAAAGAGGGGAGAAGGGGAGAAGGGAGAAGGCTACTCAGATTGACGCAGTGGCTACCCAACTTGATTCAGCGCGAAATTGAGTAGCCTCTCCCTACCGCAGGTTCATCGCGGTGGGGAGAAGGTGCCGAAGGCGGATGAGGGGCGCTCTCGCCACACCCGTCATTCATGCGCGCGAGCGATGACATACTCCGTTCATGCGTCGAATCCTCTACATCCTCCTCGCCATCGTCGCACTCGGAGTCATCGCGTGGCATGGCGGCCGGTTGTATCTGTCGCGCTCCGTGGCGCAGCACGATGGAACGATTCGGACAGGAGTTGGCGCGCCGGTCGAGATCACGTTCGACGCGCGCGGCGTGCCGCAGGTGTGGGCGAAGACGGATGGCGATGCGTTCTTCGGCATCGGCTGGTTGCACGGGTCGGAGCGCTTGTTTCAAATGGAGCTCGTGCGGCGTTTGGCACGCGGCGAGCTATCCGAAGTATTCGGCGATGTTGCCTATGACACGGACGTTTTCCAGCGAACGATTGGCTTCGCACGCGACGCAGGCGCCACGCAGCGGCAACTGACGCCGGCCGCGCGAACGGCCATGCAGCGGTACGTCGACGGCATCAACGCCGCGATCGCACAAGCGAAGCTGCTGCCGCCGGAATTCGTGCTGCTGCGACTCACACCGCGGCCGTGGACGATCGAGGATTGTCTGACCGTCAGTCACTATCAAACGTGGTTCTCGCACCAGTTGATGGATCAGGATCAGAAGTATCAGAAGCTGATCGCAAAGCTCGGCATGCAGGCCTCGGTGCTCGCACACGCGGGCCATCCATGGTCGCCGCCGACTGTTCCAGAGGGCGCTCCGCCCACCGCCATGAGCATCGGCACCGCGTCCAATTCGTGGGCGGTTTCGGCGGCGCGTTCTTCGACGCGGGGCGCGTTGCATGCGGCGGATCCGCATCTCTCCATCGATCAGGTCCCGGGTCTCTGGTATCTGGCCGGGCTGCACTCGGAAGAAGGCTTGGACGTGGTCGGCGTCACGTACGGCGGTGCGCCGTTCGTCGTGATGGGGCACAACGCCGAGATCGCGTTCTCTTTCACCGTGGCCTCGGTGGATCTGATCGATTACTACGATGACGCATCTGCCGGCGTGCCGGTTCGCGAAGAGATCCGCGTGAAGGGAGAAGACGCGCCGCGTGTCATCGAGGTCCGCAAGGGTGTGCGTGGCGTGATGGTCGACGATAAGACGTCGCTGCGCTGGGCGGGATTCGACTTCTCCGCGGCAGACATCTCCGCCGGCGCGCTGCAATTGCAGAAGGCGAAAACGTTCGACGACTTCCGCCGAGCGGTCACGCGGTTTGGCGCGCTCGACGCGAACTGGATCTACTCCGATCGCGCCGGCAACATCGGTTATCAACTTGGTGCGCCCGTTCCGGTGCGCGACCACGACACGTATGTGCGGCAGAAGGCCAACGATCCGCGCGCGGAGTGGCGCGGCTATCGCGCGCTCGACGAGACGCCACACGCGCTCAATCCTGCGCAGGGATTTCTGGCCAGTTGCAACAACCAGCCGGTAGCGCAGGATGCGTGGCCGTATCCGATTCCCGGCTTCTACGATCCGTACCGCATCACGCGCGCAACCGCGCTCTTGCAGTCCAAACGCACGCCCGACGAGATGCGTGCGATGCAGCTCGATCTGACGTCAGGACTGTCGACGCGATGGAAAGCGCTGGCGTCCGATGGAGCTGCGGCGGCGGGATTGGATGAAGAAGCGCGCATGCTCGCAGAGTGGGACGGCCGGATGGCCTCGGACAGCAAAGCCGCCGCGTTGTTCGCCCTTTGGTGGCGCCGTCTGCCGCGCGCGATCTTCGAGGACGAGCTGGCGTCGGAGTGGGACATGGGGCGTGTGTTGCTCGACGAGGCGTTGACCACGAACACGCCCGCGCTCGACGACCGGCGCACGCCGAAAGTCGAAACCGCGATCGACATGTCCGCGCGCGCCATCACCGAGGCGAAGACATTCGCCGCGGGCCGCACGTGGGGCGAGGCCTGCACGCTGCTCGTGAAGCATCCGCTGGCGCGCGTGAAGATCCTCGACCGCTGGCTGCAATTGAATCGCGGACCATTTCCGGGCGCCGGCGATCCCGGCTCGCTGAACGCGAACTTCTACGGTTACCACGAAGAATCACGCTCGTTCCGCACGAGCATCGGTCCCAGCATGCGCTTCGTGCTCGATTGGTCCGACGTCGACGCCTTCACGCTCACCGGCGCCCTCGGACAATCAGGCAATCCCTTCAGCCCTCACTACGACGACTTTCTCAGCATGGCGCAGCGCGGTGAATCGTGGCCGATGCCGTTCACGAAGGAAAACGTGTACGCGCGAAAAGCGTCGTTGCTGACGCTCGTGCCGTAGTCGCTACGCGGTGATCCTGCGGTATTTCGCGTTCACGAGAGCGTACACGCCGTACGCCGCGAGGCCGATACCCGTCACGACGAGCAGCGGCGGCGGGAGCTCCTGCAGCGCACCCGCGGTCCCGTGCGCGGCTTCGGCGTTGTGGCGGAATGCGGCCAGAACGAGCGAGCCGCCGATGACCAGGAAGACCAGGCCGCGCGCGCCGATGCCGAAGCGGGAGATTGCGATCACCTTGCTGCGCACGCGCGCGTCCATCTCGCCGAGGCGGATGCGCTTGCTGAGCTTTGCATCCCATGCCGCGTAGAGTTGATAGAGGCCGTAGGCGACGACGCACAGACCGGCCAGTGCCACCAGCCATCGTCCAAACGGCTGTTGCATGAGACGCGCGGTCCAATGCTCGGCCTGCCGATCGCCGCCCGCGGACGAGCTGCGGTTTCGAGTGATCATCCGCATCACCTCCACTGCCATCGCGGAGTAGACGAGCCCGCGGATGAAGCTAGCGGCAAGGATGCCGAGGCCCTTCATGTCGCTGCCGCGATGCTCGCTGTCGGTAATGGCGCTGACGAATCGCCACAGCACATATCCGACGAGGCCCGCGGCGATGACGGTGAGCAGCACGCGACCGAACGGTTGGTGAAGAATGAGCGCAAAGGCGTCTTTCTGTCCGCCGGTCGATCCGCGTTGCCCCATGCCGCGTGCCACCGCGAAGCCGCCCACGATCATGTAGACGATGCCGATGGATGCGTATCCGAGTCGCGCCAGACGCTCAATCATGAGCGCGCATGTAGAACGAACCGTGCCATCGGCCTCGACCGCAACAGCAGCGCAGCTTGTGCAATGTGTCGATAAGATGCCGAAAAAGCACGAATTTTGGCCAAAAAGCGCGGAAATGCATTGCGTCGCGGCGCGTTCGTCGCTACATTGCGTCGGCTCGTCCGAACCGGACAGACAAGCCGAAAAGGAGAACAAACCCACCCATGGCATCAGGTCCAATGACGAAGTCGCAGCTCATCAATCACATTGCAGAAGAGGTCGAAGTCCCGCGCAAAACGGCCGTGCGCATGCTCGAAGTGCTGGCCGCAGTGGCTTACAAGGAAGCGAAGAAAGGCTTCACCTTCCCTGGCCTCGGCAAGCTCGTGCTCGTGCAGCGCAAGGCGCGTACGGGACGCAACCCCGCCACCGGCGCCGCGATCAAGATCCCGGCCAAGAAGGTGTTGAAGTTCCGCATCGCCAAAGCCGCCAAGGACTCGATCCTCGGCGCCAAGAAGTAAGCATGCGCTCGGGGGACAGGCCGCGCGCCTGTCCTCCACCCTTGAGCGCTGGTCGAGTATCAGGAGGCAATCCTTGCCGCATCGTTATCCGCAGGAGGCCGCACTTCGCGACGGCCGCCGCGTGCTTCTCCGTCCCTTTGCTGAAAAGGACGTCGACGGACTCTATGACTTTTTCCATCGCATGCCGCTCGAGTACCGGCGCTTCGCGTGGGACAACGTCGACAACCGTCAGCTCGTCGAATCGTGGGGCCTCAGTCTCGATTACGGAAAAGTGTTTCCGCTGATCGCGCTGGACGGCAATCGCATCGTCGCCGATGCCACGCTGCACATGCGCGAAGGCGGGCCGCTGCGTCTGGTCGGCCGCATCAAATGGATGCTCGATCCCGCCTTCCGCGGCGCTGGCCTCGGCACCACGCTCGTGCAGGATCTCATCAACATCGCACGCGAGCGCGGTCTGCGTCACGTCAGCTGCCTGTTGATCTCCGACCTCGAAGCGGACGCCGTCCACACGCTGGAAGGTCTCGGCTTCACCTCGTTCGTGCAGCCGGAGTACGGAACCGATCCGGACGGCAACCAGCACGACATGACGAAGTTGATCTTCAGGCTCTGAAGTTTTTCCGCCCCGAAGGGGCGAAAGAGGGTAGCCGGTGGCAAGCGTGAAGCGCGCGGCCACCGGAATCTGTGGCACCTATCTTCCTGCCCCGGTAGGGGC
>JALYJW010000040.1 GCA_030775085.1 Acidobacteriota bacterium
CGGCAGTCGGCAGAAGACCACCAACGCCTGCTACTGCCGACCGCCGACTGCCGACCGCCGACTCGTCAGCAACAACCACCGCGCAAATCCGTACATCTCAAGCAAGGTAGACTCGAACCCATGAGTGACGCGCAGTACATTCCGCCGCCTCCTCCTCCCACGGCACCACCGCCGCCAGCGCCTCCGCCGGTGTCGGGAGCGCCTCAATTCGATTTCGGGAAGCCGTTCACGTACGTCTTCGACGATCCGCAGTGGCTGCAGAAGATCCTCATCGGCGGGCTCTTCTATCTCGCGTCGTTTCTGATCATCGGCTGGTTCTTCATCCTCGGATATGTTGCGCGCGTGGTCCGCAATGTCATCGCGGATGTGAAACTGCCGTTGCCGGAGTGGGACGACCTGGGCGGTTTCTTCAATGAGGGCGTGCGTCTGGTCGGGATCTCGCTGATCTACTCGGTGCCGATCCTTTTCCTTCTGGCCATCATGATTCCGGCTTCGATCCTCGGAGACGCGGACAACGCCGCGGCGCAGGTGGTGGGTGCCGTGGCCGGATGCGTGGCCTGTCTGTTCGTGCCGCTGATGATCGTGACGATGATCTTTCTTCCGGCCGCGCTGTTGTTCGCGGTGGTGGAGCAACGCTTCGGTGCCGCGTTCGAGTTCGCCCGGATCTGGGCGTTCGTCCGCAACAACATCGGTAATTACCTGTTGGCCATCGTGATCCACATCATCGCGCAGCACCTCGGCGGCTTCGGTGTGGCTCTGCTTTGCATCGGCGTCATCTTCACCGGCTTCTGGTCGTTCCTGATCACCGCTCACGCGTTCGCACAGGTCTATCGACTGGCCGAAGGGAAAGGACCGCAGCCGGCGTTCGGGCAGTAGCATGTACGCCCGATGAATGTTTTTCCGCGCTTGCGGCGTGACACGAAGATCGTTCTGGTCGTGGTCGGCGCGATCCCGACCCTGATCCTCGGCGCGTCGGCGCTCTGCTCGTGGGCGATTGCGCACGGTGCGTCGATGCAGTGGCGCGTTTTGTTCCGGATGATGTGCCACGGTCGCGTGGAGCGCTCTCTCGAGCTTTTCGGTGTGCCGATGCCGATCTGCGCGCGCTGCACCGGCATCTACCTCGGCATGCTGGCCGGGCTCTTCGCCATCTGGATCATTCCGTGGTTGCGGGAGCGCGTCATGCGCAGGGTGGCCTTCATTGCTGTCATTCCGCTGGCAGTGGACGGACTCACGCAATTGACCGGCTTGCGCGAAAGCGTGAACCCATTGCGCATCGCCACCGGATTGATCGCCGGTTTAGCCTTTGGTTTGTGGATTTTGAGCGCGGTGGAGCGTCGAGATGAAGCATTGTTCACCACTTCTTGACCTGTCAGGATCGCTGGGTTACGCTCGCATGAAATTCAATGGCATTCCAGGGATCACTCAAAGAACTGCCGCTCCCCGACATCATCCAATTGGTCAGCGTGTCGGGAAAAACCGGCAAGTTCACCCTGACAAGGGATAGCGATCACGGTTTCATCTACCTGAAAAACGGGCAGATGGTGCATGCCATGGTCGCCGATCTCGTGGGCGAGGAAGCGATTTACTCGCTGGCCATCTGGAATCAGGGCGAGTTTCAGTTCAGTCCGAGCGAAGAGCCGGACCGCCAGACCATCACCAAGTCCAACACGAATCTTCTGATGGAAGCGGCGCGCCGCCTGGACGAGTGGCGCGTGCTGTCGAAGAAGATCCCCTCGGTCGATCACGTGCCGGAGCTGCTGGCGCGCGACAACCGCCACGAGCAGGTCACGCTCAACCCTCACGAGTGGATGCTGATCACGAAGATCGACGGCAACCGCTCCATCGTCGAGATCGGCCGCACGCTGAACATTTCCTCGTTCGACGTGGCCAAGATCCTCTACGGCATGATCACCGGTGAACTGGTCCAGTTAAAAAAAAAAATTGAGCAGTACGATCGCGACCAGCAGAATGGCGAGCTAGTGGACCTGGCCGCGCGCATCCGCGCCGTGGCCGAGGAGTTCATCGGCGACAGCGCGCACAAGACCATCGAGAAACACTTCCTCCACGCCCTCGACGGCATCATGAACGGCAACGGCAGACACGCCGTGGAGACGATGGTGCTGGAGTTCGAAAAGACCGCGTCGCTGCTGCGCGGAATCTCCGTGACCGAAAAGCTGCGGTCGAGAATCGCCGAAGTCCGCCAGCTGGCTTCGTAGCCGCTACTCGAAGTTGCCGCGCAGCCGCTTCGTCTCGCCGCGCTTCTTTTTCTCATCGAGCCGTTTCTCTTTCACGCCTTTGGGCACGCGCGTTTTTCTGCGCGGCTTTTGCTCGATGAGCGATTCGCGCAGGAGCTCTTCCATGCGCGCGAGGGCGCGGTCGCGGTTGTCGCTCTGGCTGCGCGCCACCTGCGAGGTCACGCGCAGAACGCCTTCGCGATTGATGCGCGAGGCCAGGCGTTCCCGCACGCGCGCCTTGCGATCTTCGGGAAGCGGGAGTGTGTCGACGTCGACCTCGATGGTCACGCGGGTCTCCACTTTGTTCACGTTCTGTCCGCCCGGGCCGCCGCTGCGCGAAAAGACGGCGCGCAGCAGGTCGGCGGGAACGACCAAACCATCGCCGAGGTCGAGATCTCGCATGGTGCGAGTTTAGATAGACTCGATGCATGTGGTCCATTGAAACCCTCGAATCGTCCGCGCTCGGCCGCATCGCGGTCCCGCCATTCATTCCAGCCGGCTTCTCCGTCTTCTGCACGACGCTCGACTTCGACGGACGGCTCTCCGAGGATCGCGCGCGCCTGCTCACCGACTTCGTGCGCGAACGGTCCGGCATCGAGTCGGCGCTGGCCACGTGTACGCAGGTTCATGGCGTGACGGCGCATCGAGCGATTCGCGATGGGTCGTGGCGCGAATGTGATTCATGCGATGCCTTGTGGGCGGACGAGCGAAACGTTTCGCTGGCCATCAAGATCGCCGACTGTTTGCCAGTGTCGATGATCGATCCCACGCACGCCGTCACCGCGAACATTCATTCCGGCTGGCGCGGCGCAGCACAGGGAATCACGGCCGCCACGCTCGATGCGATTTCCCGCGAGAGCGCGTTCGATCCCGCGGCCTCGTTCGCCTACCTCGGTCCGTCGATCCGTGTCTGCTGCTTCGAAGTAGGGGAGGAAGTGGCCGCGCAATTCGATGCGCGTTACATCGACAGAACGCATGCGAAACCGCACGTCGACCTCGTCGCCTTCACCACCGATATTCTGCGCGCTCACGGCTTCGACGCCGGCCGCATTTCCGACTCCGAGCTATGCACGCGCTGCGATGGTTCCGTGTTTCATTCATACCGGCGCGAAGGAAAAGGCGGCGGGAGGAACCTACAGGTCGTGGCTATGTGAGTGGTGGTCGATCTCGTAGCGGCATTGCCGTTGCACAATGGCGTCGTCGAAGTCCGCGATGACCGAGAATCCACACGATCCCGTTCCTTCCGCCGAACCTTTGCCTCCGGACGGAGGCTGGCGCAGCAAGCTGCGCGGTTGGCGCGATCGGATGCCGCCGATGCCGCCGCGGCGCACGATCTTTCGCATCATCTCGTGGACGGTGGGCGCGCTCCTCATCCTCTTCCTCGTCCTTGGCATCTGGGTGTATCGCTCGTCGATCGGGCGTTTCGAGGTCCGCAAGCTGCGTTTGCCGACGCGCGTCTACGCGGACATCACGCCGCTGCGGGTTGGGCAGCCGCTACAAACCGATGACCTTCTGGAAAAGCTCGACCGGCTCGGCTATCGCGACGTCGAGCGGCTGGGGCAGCCGGGCGAGTTCATGCGCGGCGATGGTGGCGTCGACATCTACACGCGTGCGTTCACGCATCCCACCGGCGAATATCCGGCCGAGCAGATTCGTGTGGTCGTGGTCAAGTCGTCGATCGAATCGGTCGTGTCATTGCGCGAAGCGCGTCCGCTGGAACGTGCCGCGCTCGAGCCGGAGCTGCTCACTTCCGTTCTCAGCGAACAACTCGAGAACCGCAGTCCGGTCACGCTGCAACAGATGCCGCAGCATCTGCAGGACGCGGTCGTGGCCGCGGAGGACAGCAGGTTCTGGCACCACCCCGGCGTCGATCCGATCGGCATTCTCCGCGCCGTCACTCGCAACGTACGATCGAAGGGCGTCTCCGAAGGCGCGTCGACGCTGACGCAGCAACTCGTCAAGAACTACTTCCTCACCAGCGAGCGAACGTACCGTCGCAAGGTCATTGAAGCCTTCATGGCCGTGATTCTCGATGCGCGCTATTCGAAGAAGGAGATTCTCGAGGCGTATCTCAACGACATTTACCTCGGGCGCAATCGTTCGATCTCCATTCTCGGCGTGGGTGAAGCATCGCGCTTCTACTTCGGCAAGCCGGTCTCGGAGATCAGCGTCGCCGAGGCGGCCATGCTCGTGGGGATGATCCCCAGCCCGAACAACCTCTCGCCGTTCACGAAACCCGAACAGTCGATGCGCAAGCGGAATCAGGTCCTCGACCGCATGCTCAACCAGAAGAAGATCACGCGCGCGCAGTACGACGAAGCGCGCTCGGCGAAGCTTCCGCAGAAACCGTTCCGGCTCCGCAGCGGCCTGACGTCGATGCCGTTCTACGTCGACCGCGTGCTCCACGAGCTGGCCTCGGACTACGGCATCGACGATGTGAAGGGCCGCGGTCTGCGCATCTACACGGCCATCGACCTCAACGCGCAGGACGCCGCCGCGCGCGTGCTCGAGACGAGCCTGCAGTCGATCGAGAAGCGCAGCCGCAGGTTGCGCACTCACGATCCGGTGCTGGAGGGCGCGCTCATTCATCTCGATGTTCCGACCGGAGAGATCCGCGCACTCGTCGGCGGCCGCAACTACGAGCGCAGTCAGTTCAATCGCGCGCTGAAGTCGAAGCGCCTGGTGGGCTCGCTCTTCAAGCCGTTCGTCTATCTGACCGCGTTCGAGCCGAGTCTCTCGAACCAGAACATCACGCCAGCCACGCAGGTCGACGATACGCGTTTTGTGTTGAAGCGCCGTTTCTCCGAGGACTGGTCGCCGCGCAACTACGATGGCCGCTACATGGGCAAGGTGACCGTGCGGATGGCGCTGGAGCATTCGCTCAACGCCGCTTCCGTGCGCATCGGTCTGGCGTGCGGCATCGAGCCCATTTTGAAAACAGCGCGCACGCTCGGCATCCAGACGGAGCTCGACGAGAATCCCTCGATCCTTCTCGGCGCAGCAGGTGTTCCGCCGATCGAAATGGCCGAGGCCTACGCCACGATCGCCCGGCAGGGCGCGCGCATGCCGCCGCGGGCCATTCGCTTCGTGACCGATGATCGCGGCAAGGCGCTGGCGGGTGCGGGCGAGCCGAAACCGGTGCAGGTCTTTCCGCAGCGCGATGTTTACCTTCTCACGAACGTCATGGAAGGAGTCGTCGATCGCGGTACGGCCGGCTCGGCGCGCGCAATCGGATTCCGCAAAGTCGCAGCGGGGAAGACCGGAACGACGAACGACAAGCGCGACGCCTGGTTCATTGGATTTACACCGCAGACGCTGGCGCTGACCTGGGTCGGCTTCGACGACAACGATCCGACTGGCCTCTCCGGATCCGACGCCGCGGTGCCGATGTGGGCGCGCTACATGATTGCCGTGACCGCAGGCGAGAAATCGACGGAGTTCGCAGTGCCGGCCGGGATCTCGTTTACGGAGATCGACGAAACGAGCGGCGGCCTCGTCACGCCATACTGCCCGCGCAACGTCATCGTGCAGTCGGCGTTCAAGGCCGGTACCGAGCCGACGCGCTCCTGTCCGACTCACGCCGGGCCGGTCCCCGTCGTGCCGATGTTCGACGAGTTCGGCAATCCCATCGGGACCACGACGGATGCGACCGTGACCGACACAGGCGGCTTCGAAGTTCCGCCGGACACGACTCTCACCGGCGGAATCTTCCGCGAACCCACCGCCACCGCACCGCCGCCGCCTCCTCCCGTCACGACTACCGAGCCGGAGCCCGAACCGCCGCCGGCGACAGACACATCGACCACGACGGGCGGACCTCCCTAAAAAAGCTTGCAGACGGATTGCAGTACGCTATCGCCATGTCAGACGAGAAAAATAAGTCACTGAATGATTGGGGCATCGACGTCGATAAGTTCAAGGAGCGGGCGAAGGAGTCTCTCGCGACGGCGAAGGGAGATCTCTCGGAGATCACCGGAACGCTGCGGCAGACGCTCGTGCAGGCGAAGGAGATCGTGTCGGATCTGCAGACCGGAGGCGCTCCCGCGGCAGCGGAGTTGAAGGCCGGGTTCGAACGGGCGTGGCACGAGATCGAGGCGGCGTTCAAGAGCGCTCGCGAGAAAGCCCGTCCACCGCAACAGACCGCGGACGCGACCGGCGAAACTCCTGCGGCTGCCGAAGCCGAGGCCGAGCCGGTCGAAACGACCGACGAAACGAAGGGACCGACCGACACTCCGAACTAGCGCATCACCAGCCGCGGAGCGGCGAAATAATGTAGCCTAGGGCGCAAGCCCTGGGAATGAAGATTCCCCGCATATCCAGCCGCGGAGCGGCGAAAGAAGAGGCGTTCTTCCGCCGCTCCGCGGCTGCATACGTGGACGCTCAGCATTCCCCGGGCTTGCGCCCTGGGCTACATTATTTCGCCGCTCCGCGGCTTAGTTCGTGCCCGCCTACCGCATGACCAGTCGTTCGATCTGCGCGATGTCGACCGGTTTGTAGAGCAGGCCGGAGACGACGTCCTCGTCGGCGGCGCTCAGTTTTTGATCGTGGACGCCGGTGACGATGAAGACGCGCGGGCTTTGCTCGCCGCGTTTCGCGCGGAGGTAATCGACGACGCCCCAGCCGTCCATGCGCGGCATCAGCAGGTCGATGAAGACGAGCTCGTAGCGGTTCGCTTTGAGGAGGCGTACCGCGGCCGCTCCGTTCTCGGCTTCGTCGAATGCGATCTGATTGCGCGCCAGTACGCTGCTGAGGATGTAGCGCGTGGCTGGATCATCATCGGCGACCAGCGCGCGGTATCGCGGATTCGACGGCTGCGGCACCACGATGGGCGGCTCGACCGCGGGCGCAGGCGAAGGTGCTGTCGGTATTGGCGCTGGGGTAACAGTCGCGGGCACGATGCGCGGATCCGAGGCGCGTACGGCGATGGTCGGCACGTGCGACTTGCGTACGCTGCTCGGGTCTTCGCGAAGCGATTGCGCGAGAGTGGTGCGCAGCTCCTCGCAATCCTGGAACCGGTCGTCCGGCTGTTTCTGCATGCAACGGCGAACGATGCTAGCTAAGGCGGGCGTGATTCCGAATGCTGCCTGCGCGATGTCCCGCGGCTCGCTCATGACGATCTTCAGCAGAATCTCGGTGACGGCATCGCCGGTGAACGGTTTGCTGCCGGAGAGCATCTCGTAGATCACGACACCGAGCGAGAAGATGTCGGTGCGGGCGTCGACGGCGCGCCCGAGGGCCTGCTCGGGGGACATGTAGTGCGGCGTGCCGATGACCATTCCGCCTTGCGTCAGCGACGGATCTGCCGTGCCGCCGATCTGCTTGGCGATCCCGAAGTCGAGGACCTTCACGAAGCGCGGCGAGAGGATGATGTTGTCCGGTTTGATGTCGCGGTGGATGATCCCTTTGGCGTGCGCTTCCGACAATCCGTCGCAAACGTGAATGGCTACACGCACGGCGTCTGCGGGAATCATCGGCCCCTTGGCCATGACCTCCCCGAGCGACTGACCCTCGATCAGCTCCATGGCGATGAAGAGCGTGTCGCCCTGCTGATCGATGCTGTAGATCGTGGCGATGTTCGGATGATTCATTTGCGCGACGGTGCGGGCCTCGCGCAGGAAGCGCTCTTTCCATTCCTCGTCCGCCGCCAGTTGCTCCGGAAGGATTTTGATGGCGACCTGCCGCAGCAGTTTCGTGTCCTCGGCGCGCCAGACCTCGCCCATGCCTCCAGCACCAAGGCGGCTGATCAGTCTGTAGGTACCGAGTTGCGTCATGGGAGTCGCTCTCTCGATTTCAATTCGAATTCACGGCCCGATGCTTGCCGCTCCTCCTGATGATGCCATCGTACGCGGCCATCACGCGAGGGAACTCGGCGGCCAGTTGCTCGATGGCGGCGGAGATGCCGTCGATGCTTCCGTTGAGGGCGGCACGCTCGATGGCCGAGGCGGCGGTGTGCATACGCTTGGCGCCGACGCTGCCGCTCGAGCTCTTCAGCGCGTGTGCTGCGAGCGCGAGATCGTTCGCATCGCCGCTGGCCGCGGCGGCTCGCAACGCGTCGATGCGCGACGGAACATCCTGACGGAAGGTTCTCACCAGACCATCGAGGAAACCGCTTTGCGTGCGGCTGATGGCCAGGAACGAGCTGACGCGCTCGCGGTCCAGCACGTGTTGCTCATCGCCTTCCATCGGCATGTCGGGCGCAGTGGTCTGATGCGCGGACGTCTTGCTGGCCCAGAGTCGGATCACTGCGCCGAGCTGCTCGATCGACACCGGTTTGGCGAGATAGTCGTTCATCCCGGCGGCCAGACACTTCTCGCGCTCGCCGGGAAGAGCGTGTGCGGTGATGGCGACGATCGGTACTCTGGCGACGGCGCCTTCCATTTGGCGGATGTGGCGCGTGGCCTCGTAGCCGTCCATGTCGGGCATCTGACAATCCATCAGAATGAGATCGAACGTTTCATTGCGCACAAGCTCGAGCGCGGCCGTGCCGCTGGCGGCGATCAGGCACTCATGTCCGAGACGCTGCAGTTGTCCGAGAGCCACGAGCTGATTGACGTTGTTGTCTTCGACCACGAGAATGCGCGCGCGCGTCATGCGCGGCTGCTCTTCCTCGACCACGTGGGTCAGGGCCGGTACCGATTCCGCGGTGAGCATGCGCGCCACCGATTCGCACAGGTTCGTTCTCCGCAGAGGCTTCATCACGAATGCATCGATGCCGGCGGTCTGGAATGCGGCCACGTCCTGGCGGCGTCGCCCGAAAGAGGTGAGCAGCAACAGGCGCGTGCGAGTCAGGGCCGGATCGCTTCGGATGGCGCGCGCGAAGCCGAGACCATCATCGTCCGGAAGCTGCATGTCGAAGACGATCACGTCAAACGGCTTCCGGTACGCCGCGGCGATGCCGTCGGCCGCGGTGTGCGCTTCCTCGAGGGCGATGCCGGTCTCGGAAAGATGGCGCGTCACCGTCTGCCGCTGCGCTTCGCCCGCGTCGACGATGAGCGCGCGATAGGGCGACAGATCCCAGCGCCGCTCCGGCACGAGCGCTTCCCGCGTTTGTAGCTGCAAGGGCAGCTCGAACCAGAACGTCGAGCCTTCGCCTTCCACGCTGATGACGCCGATCTCGCCGCCCATCGCTTCGACCAACTGCCGGGAGACCGCCAATCCGAGTCCACTGCCGCCGTACTGCCGCGTGGTGGAACCGTCTGCCTGCGTGAACGGCGTGAACAGCCGTGGCTGCGCGGCCGCGGAGATACCGATGCCGGTGTCGGTGACGAGGAACCGCAGCACGACGCCACCGTCCGTCTGCGAAGGCTGCATCACCGTGAGCGTCACCTCGCCGCGGGTGGTGAATTTGACGGCGTTGCCGGTCAGGTTGAGCAACACCTGGCGGATGCGGTGCGAGTCGCCGCGGAGATGCCGCGCCACTTCCGGTCCCGCATGCGCGCGAAACTTCAGGCGTCTGGCCGCGGCGCGTGCGGCGAACTGTTCGATCACGCCTTCCACGAGATCGTCGAGATGGAAGTCGATCGTCTCAACGGTCAGCTTGCCGGCTTCGACGCGCGCAAGATCGAGCACGTCGTTGACGATGGAGAGCAGCGTCTCGCCGCTCGATCGAATGATCTCCGCATACTCGCGCTGCTCCGGCGTGAGCGGCGTGCCCAGCATCAGGCCGGTCATTCCCAGCACCCCATTGAGCGGCGTGCGGATCTCATGGCTGACGTTGGCCAGGAACTCCGACTTCGCGCGCGCCGATTGCAGAGCGGCATCGCGCGTGCGGGCCAGCTCATCTTCGATTCCCTTGCGCTCCGTGATGTCGCGCGCGATCGCCTCGTAGCCAACGACGCGATCTTCGTCGTGGACCGTCAGCACGTTCTGCCCCATCCAGATGCGCACGCCCGACTTGGCGATCATCGGAAATTCGAAGTACGTGCTGGGTGAGCGCGTCGCGAACTGATGGCTGTAGAAATGCGCCGCCGCATCGCGATAGTCGGGATCGATCAGCTCGAGGTAGTGATGGCCGATGAGCTCATCCTCGTCATAGCCGGTGATGCGCGTGGCCGCCGGATTGACGTACGTGAAGTTCCCGCGATGATCGGCGCTGTAGATGATCTCGTTCGCGTTCTCGATGATGTGGCGATACCGCGCCAGACTCTCGCGCAACTCCTGCTGAGCATCACCGGAAGGCGTGTCACGGGACATGGGGGATGGAGGGATTGTACGCCGCACAGGATTCGCGGCAGCTAAAGCACGGCCGCGAACGCTGCTCCCGCTCCGATCGCCAGTCCTACCGCCACCTCAGCCCAGGTATGACGTTCGAGCTCGAGGCGCGCCCAGGCGATGGCAGCGACGCTCGCGGCGACAAGGGGGACGATGACGAAGGCGCTGGCCGGGTAGAGCCAGGCGATGGTGACGCCGCAGAACGCCGCGGCCATCATGTGCATCGAGATCTTGAGGAAGCGGTTGCCGAGGACGCCGAGGAGGAGCATCACGGCGGCGGCGGCGAAACCGCGCATCATGCCCGGGCCGGCATCGAGAAAATAGAGAAGAACGGCGGAGAGCGCGACGAGCGGCAGCGCCACGCGGTAGAGACCTCCGCGCTGCTCGCGTCGCGAAACGTCGTGGTCGCTCCAGACCCCACGACGGACGTTACGGAGAACGATGACGAAGAGAGGGAGGATCGTGCCGGCGGCGACGACGGCGGTCCAGATCCAATTCCGGGTCGCAAGGGCGACCATCAGAGGGATGAGGACGAAGGGGTGGCCCGCGACGGAGATGCCGCGGGCGACGGTGGCGGAGGACAGGCGGGAAGGCCTGTCCTCCATGAAAACTACCGCGCCGCTTTCTTGATCGATCCGGAACGGATGCAACGGGTGCAGACCTGCATCCGCTTCACCGCCGAGCCCACCATGACGCGGATCTTCTGCAGGTTCGGCAACCAGCGCCGGCTGGAGACATTGTGGGCGTGGCTGACCCGGTTTCCGAACACGGGGGCCTTCCCACACACTTCGCACATCTTGGCCATTCTTGACTCCCTCAAATAACGCGAAAGGCGTGGATTGTAATCACCGGAGCGTGCCGGCGCAAGCATTTGGAGCGGTTTACCGCGCGCAAATGCACGTCATCGTTTCACTTATCCAAATCCGGTAGAGTTGACACATGAAATTAAACGTTGTAATTTCGCCTCACCTTTCCTGGAAATTCCGGCCGGTGCCTGTGAGAAGTGAGTGAGATGGAGTGGGGTGAGCGGTGTTCTTCTCAAAGAGCAAAAATGTTGTTGGCCTCGATATCGGCTCCTCAGCGGTCAAACTCGTCGAGCTGAAGGAGAAGAAGGGCGGGAGCTACTCGCTCGTCAAGCTCGGAAGCGAGCGGCTATCGCCGGAGGCGATCGTTGACGGCTCCATCATGGACTCCTCCATGGTGGTCGACACGATCCAGCGGCTGAACACCGACCAAACCGTCAAGAATTCCAATTACGCGACCTCCCTTTCCGGGCACTCGGTCATCATCAAGAAGATCACCCTTCCGGCCATGTCGCCGGAGGAGTTGGCTGAGTCGATTCAGTGGGAAGCCGAGCAGTACATCCCCTTCGACATCAACGATGTGAACCTCGACTACGTCCCTCTCACGGGTCAGGGGTCGGGCGACAACATCGACGTGATCCTGGTGGCGGTGAAGAAGGAAAAGATCAACGACTACACGTCGGTGATCAGCCGCGCCGGGAAGCTGCCCGTACTCGTGGATGTGGATGCGTTCGCTCTGCAGAACTGCTACGAGGTGAACTACGAGCTGGAAGACGGCAAGGTCCTCGCGCTCGTGAACGTCGGCGCATCGGTGACCAACGTCAACGTGCTGTCAGGCGGGACTTCGATGTTCTGGCGCGACATCACGTTCGGCGGCAATCAGTACACGGACGCCATTCAGCGCGAGCTCAGCCTTTCCTTCGATCAGGCCGAGGACCTCAAGCGAGGAACTCCGGTGGGCGAGTTCACCGTGCAGCAAGTCATTCCCATCCTGAACTCAGTCTCGGAAGACTTCGCGGGCGAGCTCCGCAAGACCCTGGACTTCTTCACGGCCACGTCCGGCGCCGATCGCGTCGACGAGATCGTGCTCGCCGGCGGCGGCTCGGGTGTGCTCAACCTCGACGCCATCCTGCGCGAGAAGTTCGGGATCTCGGTGTCGATCATCGACCCGTTCCGCAAGATCACGGTAGATGAAAGCCAGTTCCATCCGGAGGAACTGGCCGAGATTGCGCCGAGCATGGCCATCGCCGTCGGCCTTGCCATGAGGAAGTTGGGGGACGCTTGATCAAGATCAATCTGGTGCGGGAAGGGCGGGCGGTCCGGGGAACGGCGGCAGCTCCGCAGCCGGCGGCCATGGCCGCGGGGACCGGTGGTGCCGGTGGAATCCAGATCAACAACATCATCGTCCTCGGCTGTGTGATTCTCGGCCTCCTCGCGGCGGCCGGCTATTGGTTCTGGCAGAAGCGCGAGCTCAAGAGCCGGCAGGAAATCGTAGCCGAGCGAACGATCGAAGCGCAGAAGCTGGAAAGCATCATTCAGGAAGTGGAGCGGTATCAAAAGCGGAAGGACAGCCTTCAGCAGCGCATCGATCTCATCAACAAGCTCAAGCAGAATCAGAAAGGGCCGGTCCGGATCCTCGACCAGGTCAGCCGGGATCTTCCGGATCTGGTCTGGATCGACTCGATGGACATCAACGCCGGCCGCATCGCGCTCAGCGGACGGGGCCTCAATCCGAACGCCATCGCGCTCTTCATTGAAAACGTGAAGAACGATCCGTACTTCGAAGAGCCTCAGGTCGGCGCGGTCACGCAGCTTTCGACGGTGCCGCTGGTCTACGGCTTCGATATGAATTTCGCATTCTCGTACGCACCGAAGAATGCCGCTCCGACGGGTGCCGCCGCCGGAACGGCCACAGACACCGCCACCACGACGGGGGCGAGGCAGTAGCAGGAGAAGCGATGGCCATCACTCTGGACGACAAACCTTGGTGGGTAGGGCTGGCCGTAGGCGTGGCTCTGGCCGGTGGCGTCCTCTACGGCGCGGAGCGATTCTTCGTCAAAGAAATCAAAAACAACATCGTCACAGCCGACGCCAAGATTTCGGAGCTGGACCAGAAGATCTCCAAGGGGCGGGCTGCCGAGCGCAAGCTTCCGCAGTTCCGCGAAGAGGTCAAGCGTCTGGAGCTGGAGCTCGAAAAACTGCGGCGCATTCTCCCGTCCCGGCGCAACACGGAAGAGATCATCAAGAAGGTGAAGTCGCTGGTCGATCAGGGAGAGTTCACGCTGCGCAAGCTGACCTTCCCGCCGCTGTCGCTGACCGGCTCATCGAACGATCCGTATTCGGAATGGCCGATCTCGGTCTCGCTCGACGGCCGCTACCACGACCTGGCCATCCTGTTCAATAAGCTCGGTAACTTCTCGCGGATCATGAACGTGGAGAACATCAGCATCAGATCGATCGGAAATCAGGAAACGAAGACGATCACTTCCAACTTCATCGCCAAGACGTTCGTGTACATCGAAGAGAAAGAAGAAAAGCCGCCGGCCAAAGGGAAGGCGAAACCGAAACCTGGCGGTAAGAAATGATCAGAACACTCAGGAACGGAATTCTCGTAGTTTCGATCGTGGCCGGCGCGATGCTGGCCAGTATCGGTCTGCGCGCGCAGACGGCTCCGGCCGATGCCGCTACGGACACCACGGCCACGAAGGACGTGCAGGAAAGCCTCGAGGAGATTCTCGAGGAGCCGGAAAGCGCGGACGCGTATCGCTATGACCCGCAGGGGCGCCGCGATCCGTTCCGCTCGCTCATCGGACCGACGCCGACGATCGACAAAGGCAGCCGGCCGGAAGGGCTGCCCGGATTCCTCATCGACGAGCTGAAACTACAAGGCATCTTCAAGACGCGCCAGGGCTTCACGGCGATGGTGAATGCGCCGGACAACAAGGGGTACTCCGTCCGCGTCGGCAACAAAGTTCTCGACGGCGAGGTCATCCGGATCACGGCGACCTCGGTCGTTTTCCGACAGGAAGTGAATGATCCGACTCGCATCGAGCGCTACCGCGAGGTCGTGAAGGATCTGACGCCGAGTGCCTCGAGGCGGTGAGGCGGTGCAGGTTCATGGGCGAGTGGAGGGCGAGATGGTGAACGTGGCAAGTATGAAAAGAGCCAAGCGAATCCTGCTGATAGCCGGAGTGCTCGTGCTCAGCGTGAGCACCGCGGAAGCCCGCATCTGGGGATCCCGCAAAGCGGACAAGCCGGTCACGCCGGCCCCGAGCGTGATCGCCCTGAGCGCCATCGAGATCGAGGACTCCCGTGTCCTCCTCCGTACCAACGGCGCACCGGCCTACACCTCTTACAGCCCGTCTCCCGGCGTGTTCGTCGTCGACCTCACCGACACCGGCCGCGATGCGGCGGTTACGATTCCCGCGGTCCTGCCGCCGGCCGTTGCGTCACTGGCAGCGGATGAAGTGGTGGAGATGGGCAATCGTCTGACTCGCGTGACGTTCCGCTTCTCCGAACCGCTCAGTCCCGAAGTGATGGCCATCGAGAAGGCCGTAATCGTCACCGTCCCCGCCACCGCGATTCCGATCGAGACCGCGGATGCGTCCTCCGTGGAGATCCTGCCGGCCGTCACCCCTGCATCCGTGGTGGCATCGACGGAAACTCCCGCTGACACCAGCATCGAGGCCGTTTCCGAGCCAGTCATTGAATATGCGGAGCCGGTCGCGGTTGCCGAAGAGATCCCGTTGCCGCGCGCGAAGTCCGTTCGCGGCATCAGCGCGTCGACGGATAACGGTCATGTGGAAGTACGCATCGCCGGCGACGGACAGTTGAAGTACAAGGTCTTCCGGCTGGAAAGCCCGTCGCGTCTCGTCATCGATCTGGAAGGTGTGAAAAACGCCGCGCCGAGGAACAGCGTCGCCGTCGCGGATGAAGTCGTGAAGCGCGTGCGCATCGCCCAGTTCCAGCCGGCAGTCGCTCGCGTCGTGGTCGATCTCGCTCACAAGACCGAGTACGACATCGTCTCGGTCGGCGATGAAGTCCGCGTGGCATTCGGATCTTCGGCAGTCGCATCCAGTGATGCACCGCGGATTCAGATGCAGACCGAGATCGCACCGCCTCCGGCGGCGCCGGCAGTGACTGCGTCGCGCGCGCCCGATCCGGTCTCCGCTACGCCCAACGCCGCACCGGTCGACATTCCGTCGCAGGTGCCGACGATCGCATTTGTTCCCGAGACCGAGCGCGCAGCGCCGGCCGAGACTCGCAAAGCACCGAGCAAGGCAACCGCCGACGCCAGACCGGCCTGGAAAGTGCCGGAGCCGGCGTCCAAAGGCGCACGCGCACGGATCACACCGGCTGCTGATCAGGCGCCCGTGCAGCAGCCGCCAACGCGCGAAGACGTGTTCGGCGACGCGGCCAGGCAGCCGGCGGCCACTGAGCTCAGCGGCCAGGTACTGAGCGGACAGCCGCTCGGTGGCTCGCGCACGTTGGGCGGCAGTGGACGCGTCTTCACCGGCGAGCCGATCTCGCTATCCCTGAAAGATGCCGACATCAAGGATGTGCTGCGCACGTTTGCCGATCTGACCGGTCTGAACATGGCCGTCGATCCGGGCGTGGGCGGATCGGTGACCGTCGATTTCGTCGACGTGCCGTGGGATCAGGCTCTCGACATCATCCTCCGTCAGAACAACCTGACGTTCTCGCTCGAAGGGAACGTCATGCGCATCGGCACGATCGAGCGCATCGCCGCCGAGACCGCGGCTACTCGCCGCCTTGAAGAAGAAGAGCGCCTCGGCGTGCAGCTCACTACGCTGAGCTTCAAGCTGTCGTACGCGCGTGCCACGGAGCTCTCCGCGCTGTTGCGCGACATCGCTTCTCCGCGCGCGCGCATCATCGTCGATTCCCGTACGAACCAGATCATCGTCAGCGAGATCCCGGAATACCTGCGTACGATGCAGAACCTCATCGCCACGGTCGACATCCCGTCGCGTCAGGTGATGATCGAGGCCCGGATCGTGGAAAGCCTGCGGACGTTCACGCAGCAGTACGGCTTCACGTGGGGCTTCAGCGGCGATCTCGATCCGGCGCTGGGCACCGGCACCGGTCTGATCTTCCCGAATCGCGTCGGATACGAGGGCGGGCCGTTCGACTTTGCGCTCGGCGACAACGTGATCTCGCTCTCGCTGTTCGACGTGCTCGGAACCTTCGACCTCGACCTCGCACTGAGCGCGGCGGAAACGCAGGGCTACGCAAAGGTCGTTTCGGCACCGCGCGTGACCACGCAGGACAACACCGCGGCGCAGATCACGAGCGGCTTCCAGATTCCGTATCAGACTCGCGTCAACTTCACGACCACGGTTACCTACCTCGATGCCACGCTGCAGTTGCAGGTGACGCCGCAGATCACCGAGGCCGGAACCGTGATCATGGAAATCTCGGTGCAGAAGAACGAGCCGGCCACCGGTCTGACCATCGCCGGTGCGGCAGGAACGCCTCTCACCACGCGTCAGGCCAGGACCAGGCTGATGGTGCGGGACGGCGGGACGGCGGTCATCGCCGGTATTTTCCAGAGCAGAGACGGTGATGCGCAGTCGCGCGTGCCGTATGTCCACAATATCCCGATCATCGGAAACCTGTTCAAGAGCCGGGATATCACTACATCTCACGATGAGCTGCTCATCTTCATCACGCCGCGGATCGTGAGAGGCTGAGCTCAGGGAGGGCGCGAATGAGAACGATGAAGAAACAATTGACGCTTGCGGCGATGGCGCTGGCCTCGATGGCCATGCTGAGCTGCAGCTCCGAGTTGACCGACAGTGCCGCTCCCGTCGAGCTGATCGTGACGAATACGCAGAATCTGACTCTGGTCGATCTCGATCCGCTCACGACCGACGCCGATTGCAATGAGGAGATTGGCACCATCAACATGCAGATCATCCCGAAGAACGGCAGCGCCTCGGGCAACTTGGTCCAGGTGCGCGTCCGCCGCTACCGGGTTTCCTACCGGCGCACGGACGGAGGAACGCTCGTACCGGCACCGTTCGTTCGCTCCATCGATACGCTGATCGGTGTTGGCGCAACGGTGGGATCCAACTTTACGGTGATCGAGTCGGACGCGCTCTCGCAGGCGCCGTTCGCCGCTCTGCAACCGCAGAACGGCGGCCGCGATGCGGAGACCGGCCGGCCTGTGGTGAAGCTCGAAGTGGTTCTGGAAGTCTTCGGCGAGACGCTCGCCGGCGACAACGTTTACGACTCGACCGCGTTCCCGCTCGAGTTCTGCTATGGCTGTGGAGGGTGCGCCTAGACACACCGGCGCGCGCCCGCGCGTGCCGAGTTGTCGACAGGGGGCTGACATGAAGGCAATGAGACAGCAGAAATCGTGGATGGCGCTGCTCGCGCTCCTATTCCTCTTCGCGTCGTGCAAGGGCGAATCGCCTACGGCTCCACCTCCTGGCGGAGGCTCTGGCGGCGGAACGATTCCCACCGGACTCTCGATGACGCTCACCGCGTCGAATGCGAACCCGGTCGTCGATTCCGTGGTGACCATCACCGCGGTGGTGACGCTGAACGGACAACCCGCGCCGGACGGCACGGCCGTCGAGTTTTCCGCGACCGGAGGATCGTTCTCCAGCACCGAGACCGTGACTTCGATTCTGCGGACGACCCTCAATGGCTCCGTGAGCGTGCAACTGCGCTCGACGGTAGCAGGTCAGATCCGCGTGCAGGCGGCAGTCGGGAGCATCAGCCGTACGGTCGATGTCCTTTACAAGGTCAGCCCGACCATTCCTCCGCCGGAGACGACGGCGCCGAGCATCACCTCCGTCACGCCGACCCTCGGCCTTCCTTCGGGCGGTCAGCGAATCCAGATCGTGGGCAAGAACTTCAAGGAGCCGGTGCGCGTGCTGTTCAACACCGGCGCCGCGCTGCCTGTCGAAGCGTTCGTCGTATCTCGCACCGATACTCTCATCGAGGTCCTTACGCCGAGCGTGAATCTCGGGGCCGGTCAGCAACTCGTGGCCGACATCATCGTCATCACGCAGGCCGGAACCGCAAGCGAACAGCGAGCGGAGTTTGCGGACAGCTTCACGTTCCGCAATGAGGTACTGACTCCTCGCGCCACCACCGCCACGCCGAACTCCGGTCCGGTCACGGGCGGCACACGCGTCACGATCTTCGGCGATGGCTTCCAGGCGCCGGTGCAGGTTCTGTTCGGCGCGGCCGAAGCTCGCGTAGTGACGGTCGAGTTCTCACAGATCATCGTTGAAGCTCCCGCCGCACGCGATACCTCCGACAACGGTTCGGGCACAGTCACCGGCCCGGTGGCTCTCACGATCCGAAACATCAACTCGGCCACTTCCACGACTCTCGATGCCGGCTTCCGCTATGTCGCGGCGATGCAGATCACCTCGTTCCGGCCGCTCCTCGGACCGGGGACCGGCGGAACGGATGTCGTGATCGACGGCATTGGCTTCCTCGCTCCTGTGGACGTGACGATTGCCGGAGTGCGCGCCACGGTACTGCAGGTCACCGGAAGCCGTCTCCTGGTCCGCACCGGTTCGCTGCCGTCGCCATGCGCTGGCCGAGCCGGCAGCGTGCTCGTGACGAACGTCAACAACGGCGACTTCATCGACTTCGATGCCGAGAGCTTCCAGTATGTGCCCGTGCTGCCGCTGATCACCAGCGTGCCGGCCATTCCGATCGTTGTGGGTACGGGGTTCTCGGTAACAGTCCGCGATCCTGGCGTCGGCGCCTTGGGTGCGGCCGATATCCGGTTTAGCGTGAACGACCGCACGATGATTCCGAATCCCGATCGCATCACAAACGGTACCGGTTCGCAGTCATTCAGCATGACGTTGCCGCTCACCGGCTTCACGTTCCCGTCGATTGCCTGCACGACGACGGGTTCGGGGCCTGGCGTACGCCTCGGGCCAGCGGAAGTCACTCTGACCTTCAACAACATCACCAACGGTTGCTCTACTTCGACGACGATCCTGGTCGTTCCGGACCCGCTCGCCAATCCATGTCTCGCTCCGCCTGAAGGCACGGTGACGGATATCGATCCTGAGGCCGGGGGCTGCGCGGCGCCGCCTGCCGCGGCGCCGGTCGCGGTCGGGACAACCGCTGACATCGAGATTACGAATCGTCTGGAGTCCCAGCCGTTGAACATCACCAGTGTCGTGGTTTCCGGCCCCAATGCCGGGAGCTTCTCAGTCCAGCCGAGTACGGCTTCCAACATCACGGCAGGAGGATTCCGAGTGTTCACCGTGACTTTCGACCCGCCAGATTCACCGGTTCCGGCGGCCGATACACCGCAGAGCGCCACCGTTACGTTCAATACGAATTCGCCATCGATTCCGTCTCTGACGGTCTGTGTGACAAGCACGATCGATGTTCCATAGCGTTTTCCAAGGTGCAACGAGTCGAACCGCCCCGCCTTGTGCGGGGCGGTTCTCGTCTGGGCGGTTGCACGCTTCCCTGTTGTAGGCAAGAATTCAGGTTCCTCGAATGGCTCAACCCGCGACCACTCCGAAACTCGAAGAGCTGCGCTTCAAGCTGAAGACGGATCCGAAGAGCCGTCTCTTCTATCAGCTCGCGGAAGAACTGCGCAAAGCAGGGCACTTCGACGAGTCCGAGCACGTCCTGCGATCCGGCCTGGTGGTCTATCCGACCTATCTCGCAGCCTGGGTGAGTCTCGGCCGCACGTTGCGCGAGCAGAAGAACGACGCCGAAGCGGTCGATGCGCTGAACACAGCCCTGCAACTCGATCCCGGCAATATCGTGGCCGCGCGCATCCTCGCCGACGCTTATCTCGCCCTCGGCGAAAAACTGGAAGCGCTCAAGAAATACAAACTGGTTCACGCACTGCTGCCATCGGACGAAGAGCTGCGCGTCACGATCGAACAGCTCGAGCGCGATCTTCACGAGCCCGCCGAGGCGTTATCGCCATTCCAGGAACCGGCTCCGGAAGAAGCATTCGTCGCGCCGCCCGCTGCGCCCGCAGAAACCCCGGCTGCGCCCGCAGAGACTGTGGAGCAGTTCATTCCGGCGATGGAGCCGCCGCCGGCGCCTGTGGAGCCGGTGACCGCGTCACCGTTCGAAGAGGATTCACCGTTCGATCGCACGATGCCGCCCTTTGCCAATGCGGCACGCTCCTTCGATGACTACTCGCGCGACGACGAATCGAGCGCACAGCAGACCGCGGACGTCGAACCGATGTTGGCGGCGCACGATGAGAGTCCGTTCGAAGAGCCTCTGCACTCGTTCACTGCCGATGCATTCGCGGTGGAGACACCGGCCGGCATGCACATCGAGTCGATGCCCGCCGACGACGAAGAGCCGGTTCATTTTTCCGATCCGAAAGGCGCCGTCGTGGAAGCGGCCTTCGAGGACGCGGCCAATACCGTCACCATGGCCGATCTCTATGTTCGTCAGGGTCTGGTCGAACAGGCCAGGAACATCTACGAGCACATCCTCGCGCGCGACGGCGAGAATGCGGATGTGCGTGCCAAGCTCGCAGCGATCTCGCCGCAGGTGAATCCGCGCGTGGCCACTCTCGAGCGTTGGCTGGGTAAGGTATCGAGGAGAGAGGTGGGGCGTGTTTAGAGACGTGCTGTCGGGTCTCCTGGAGCGGGTCGAAGGGTCGATCGCGGCCAGTCTCATCGGTCTCGACGGAATTGCCATCGAGACTCTCAGCGCCCGCGACGTTCCGATCGACGCGCTCGGGGCCGAGTTCGGCGGTTTCGTCAAATCGATCCGCCACGCGAATACGGAGCTCGATACCGGCGAAGTTCTGCAGTTCGCACTCGTGACCGAGCGCTACATCACATTTCTGTCCGAGGTTACATCCGAGTATTACATCCTTCTCGTGCTGCAGCCGGACGGCAACTACGGCCGCGCGCGATTCGAGCTGTCCAAAGCGAAGCATCTGCTTCGCGATGAGTTGATCTGAGAGGCTGAGTCAGCCTGAGAGGCATACGTTGAACTTCAAAGAGATTCTGGAGCTGATCGATAAAGTTGCCGAGAGCGGGATTGGCAGCGTCGAAGTCGAACAAGCGGGAACGAAGGTTCGCATCGAAGGAAAGAACGCGCCGGCGCCCGTTCACGCGAACGGCAACGGCGGTTCGCTGCAGCAATCCGCACCGGCACCGGCTCCGCCGCAGACCACCGCGCAGATCGAGACCGCCAGGGCGGAAGAGCGCAAGCGAGTCGAGGAAGTGGCCGAGGCCGGGCTGCACATCATGACGTCGCCGATCGTCGGCACGTTCTACCGCTCGGCCAGTCCCGAGTCTTCTCCGTTCGTGAATGTCGGAGATCGCGTCACGAAGGGCCAGGTTCTCTGCATCATCGAAGCGATGAAGCTGATGAACGAGATCGAAAGCGACGTCGATGGCGTGATCGTCACTATCTATCCGCAGAACGGCCAGCCCGTCGAGTATGGTGAGAAGCTCTTCGCCGTGAAGCAGTCCTGAGCGGAGCGAAGGATCATTCCCGCATGTTCTCGAAAATCCTGATTGCCAACCGCGGCGAGATCGCGCTCCGCATCATCGCCGCGTGTAAGGAAATGGGCATCAAGACCGTGGCCGTCCATTCCGAGGCCGACCGCGACTCGCTGCACGTCCGCTATGCCGATGACGATGTCTGCATCGGACCGGCCGCGTCGAAACAGAGCTATCTCAGCATCTCCAGCATCATCGCTGCCGCCGAGATCACGGGCGCCGATGCCATTCATCCCGGCTACGGATTCCTCTCGGAGAATGCGCACTTCGCCGAGATCGTCGGCGAGTGCAACCTCACCTTCATCGGACCTCCGGCTCAGGCCATCCGGCTGATGGGCGACAAAGCACGGGCGCGCGAGACCGCGAAAAACGCCGGCGTTCCGATCATCCCCGGAAGCGACGGCGCCATGAGAACGGTCGAGGAAGCGGCGGACGTAGCCCGCTCCATCGGCTATCCGGTGATCCTCAAGGCGTCTGCCGGCGGCGGCGGACGCGGAATGCGCATCTGCTGGGAAGAGAACGACCTGCAGACGCAGTACGACACGGCGCGCAATGAAGCCGAGCGCGCCTTCGGCGACGGTTCCGTTTATCTCGAAAAGTATCTGGAGCGCCCGCGCCACATCGAGATCCAGGTTTTCGCCGATACGCACGGGCGCACCGTTCACCTCGGCGAGCGCGAGTGCTCGATCCAGCGCCGCCATCAGAAGCTCATCGAGGAATCGCCGTCGCCTGCGTTGAACGACGAGACGCGCAGAAAGATGGGCGAGGCCGCCATCCGCCTCTGCGAATCGGTCGGCTACGTGAACGCCGGCACGATCGAGTTCCTCTATCAGGACGGCGAGTTCTATTTCATGGAGATGAACACGCGCATCCAGGTCGAGCATCCCGTGACGGAGGAAGTGACGGGCATCGACCTGGTGAAAGAACAGATCCGTGTTGCGGCCGGCGAGAAGCTGTCTGTGCCCCTCGGCGAGTTTCACTTGCGCGGCCACGCCATGGAGTTCCGCGTCAACGCCGAAGACCCGGTCACGTTCGCGCCGAATCCCGGAAAGATCCGCGAGCTGCACCTGCCGGGCGGTCCGGGGGTACGCGTCGACACCCACATCTATCGCGATTACGTCGTCCCGCCTCACTACGACTCGCTGCTGGCCAAGTTGATCGTGCGCGGCAAAAACCGAGAGGACACGATCGCCCGCGGCCGGCGCGCGCTCGAACAGTTCGTCGTCGAAGGCGTCAAAACCACCATCCCCCTCCACCGCGCCATCCTCAACAACGACAAGTTCATCCGCGGCGACATCTCCACGCGGTTCATGGACAAGTTCTCGATGTAGGTGCTGACGTTGTGAATGACGGGGCCCAGGCGATGTTTCGCGCCTTCGGTGCTACCCTCATAGCCCCTTCAGCATGAAGATCTATCTCGTGGGTTTCATGGGCTCCGGCAAGACGACGGTTGGGCGAGAGCTTGCCGCTCGCATCGATGCGCCATTTTTCGATCTCGACGAGCTCGTCGAGGCGGCGGAGCAGATGTCGATCAAGGGGATTTTCGCGCAACGCGGGGAAACGTACTTCCGCAAGCGCGAGCGTGATGTGCTGCGGTCGACGAAGCATCTCGAGGGTGCGGTGATCGCTACCGGCGGAGGGACGTTCACGTTCGATGAGAATGTGCAGTTCATCCAGTCGGAGGGGATATCGGTCTATCTGTCGGCACCGTACGCATTGTTGCGCACGCGCGTCGGCGACAAGGGTGCCGACCGGCCGCTCTTTACCGACGACCTGGCCACGCACGAGCTCTTTGCGAATCGCATCCGGTACTACCGCATGGCCGACCTCTCCATCGACGTGCGCGAGGATGAGACGCCGGCGGAGATCGCCGAGCGCCTGATGCTCGAACTGCCGCGCAGCGTTCTCGAGTCGGCGCGGCGCTCCACGTGGAGGTCGGTGCGGTGAGAGCGCTCGTCGTCAGCGACCTGCACTCGAATGCCGAAGCGCTGCGTTCGGTGCTCACCCGCGTGCGCCGCAAGAAGTTCGACTCGGTGATCTGCCTCGGCGATTTCGTTGGCTACGGCGCGCAACCGAATCAAGTCCTCGACACGATGCGCACGCTGCGCGGAAAAAAGGTCTACATCCGCGGCAATCATGACCGCGTGGCGGCGGGCCTCGACGACGCCAACGGCTTCAACCACGCGGCCAAAGCGGCCGCGCTCTGGACGCGCGACCATCTCAGCGCGCCCAATCGTCGTTTTCTGCGCGAGCTGACCGTCGGTCCGCGCATGTATCAAGAGGCCATGCTCTGCCACGGCTCGCCGTACGATGAAGACGAGTACGTGTTCAACGTTCACCATGCGGCGCAGGTGCTGGCGCTCTATCCGGCGAAGTTCATTCTCTTCGGACACACGCACCTTCCCGCGGTCTTCTCGATCGATCCCGACATGAACGTTCGAGGCTTCGCCGTGCGAGAGGATGCGAACGTCCGTCTCGAGAAACACCTGCGCTACCTCATCAACCCCGGCTCGGTGGGCCAGCCGCGCGACCGCAACCCTCACGCGTCGTGCATGATCATCGATACCGACAAGCCGTCCGTGCAGTTCTTCCGCGTCGAATACGACGTCGCGAAAACGCAGTCGTCGATTCTCAAAGCCGGCCTTCCGGACATCCTCGCCACGCGCCTGCAGTTCGGGACGTGAGTCAGAGGGCGGAGCGTTCTGCCCTCTAGCCCGGACGGCCTCTCCCCGGATGAGGACACAGCGTGGCGATCCGAACGGCTAAGTGATTGAAAAGAAAAGCGGAATACTCAGCAGTACGTGGCATGTGGACCGCAATCGAGGCGATCGGTTGCAGGAGAAGCTCCCATGAAAAAAGCCTTCCTTCTGATTTTCTCCGTTGTTTTCGCAGCGTTCGCGTCTGCTGAAGAGCGGCATCAGTCGTACATCTCGTACGACGACGGCGGGACTGTCGTCAAATCGGGCGAGGACGGCCGCGAGCTCGACGCTCACCGGAATCTGCCGATTTATCCGGGCGACGAGATCGTCACGGCCCGCCGCGGTCGCTCCGAGATCCGTCTCTCCGACGGCAACATCCTCGGCATCGATCGCACGACGGCCCTGCTCCTCCGGTCGATCCTCGACAGCTATGAAGGGGATGCGAACGAGACCGTGGTCGAGCTGCGCTACGGAAAAGTAGCCATCCATCGCACCGATCTGGGACGCGAACACGTGCGTCTCGACACCGACAACGCGAGCTACGTCGCCGAGCACGAAGGTCTCTATTCCGTCGAGACCGACGCGCGCGGCCGCGATCGCGTGACGGTGTTCGACGGAAACGTCGAAGTGCGCACGCCGACGCGCGCCACCCGGCTGCGCTCCGGTGAATCGGCCACGATCGACACGGACGGAGTCTTCGACCTCGCCGGCGATCAGCGCGATTCGGCCGATGATTTCGAACGCTGGTTCCTCAAACGCGCCGAGCGTTTCGGCAGCTTCAATAGCCGCTACGTCGATCGCCGGCTCGGCTATTGGACCGATGATCTCGACGAGTATGGCCGGTGGGTCATGGTCAGCGGCATCGGCTGGTCGTGGCGCCCGATGGTGTCCGTGGGATGGCGTCCGTACTATCACGGCTACTGGCATCACAGCCGCGCCGGCTCGCTGACGTGGGTTTCGTACGATCCATGGGGCTGGGGACCGTATCACTACGGCCGCTGGGCATTCGATTCAGGCTACGGCTGGGTGTGGGTGCCCGGTCATGGCTACTCGCCTGCGTGGGTCTATTGGATGTACGGCTCGGGTTATGTGGGCTGGGCGCCGTCGGGATGGTGGGATTGCTATCGCCCGTATTACGGCTGGGCTTACAACCGCCATCATGGGTGGGCGCGGCCGGGCTTCGGCTGGTATGGCCGCGTGCGCACGAATGACTTCGATCTGCGTCCCTGGACGTTCGTCGATTCGGGCGTGCTGGTCTCGAACCGCATCGATCACGCAGCTCTGAAAACGGATCTCATCAAGCAGCGTCTGTCGAGGAATCCGGACGGTTACGCAACGGTCTCGGGCGGCGCCAGCCGCATGACGCGCAACGAGCTGCGCGATCCGGCGGAAGCGATTCGCCGCCGCGGACTCGATGGGCGTCTGACCGGCCGTGAGACCGGCGCTCCTCCGAGCGAGGTCGACGTCACTCCGTTCATCCGGCGTGACCCCGAGGTGGGCGGCACGATTCGCGACCGCATCGTGCGCGGACGTGACGGCTCATCGACGGTTGTCGGCGGCGCCACCGGTCCTGCGCGGACCGTCGGCGGCCTCGCTCCGATCGGACGCGGCAGCGTTGCGCCAATCGGCGGCGGTTCCGTCGCGCCGATCGGCGGCGGCAGTGGCCGCGTTTCTCGCGGAGGAACGACGACGCCTGCCGAGCCGGCCGGCTCCGGCGGTTCCACCGAGCGCGATCGTGGTTCGTGGCGCGACCGCGTCGATCGCGGAAACGATCGGCCGGCGACGCAACCGACCCCCGCGGTCACGCCGTCGACGCCGGACAAAGCCGAGCCGCGTCCGGCGCGCGACAACTCGTGGCGCAGTCGCATTCGCAACGACGAAGAGACCTCGCGTCCCGTGGATCGCGGGAGCACCGGCTCCTCGACCAGCACCTCGGGCGATGTGCCGCGGCGCGTGATCGACGGCATTGGCGGCGCTCGCGTCGTGCCGCGCGATACGGACGGCAGCAGCGATCGCGATCGTGCCAGCAGCACACGGGACCGCAGCAGCGGCAGCCGTGACAGCGGCAGTCGCGAGCGCACCAGCTCGCGCGACAAGAGCAACGGCAGCAGCGGCTCGCGTGAAAGCGCCCGACCCAGTCCGCCGCCGAGCAACTCCGGGGGCTCTTCCAGCTCCGGCAGCTCCAAGAGCAGCGGTAGTAGTAGCAGTAACCGCGAAAGCGGCGGTCGCATCAAACGCGACCGGTAATCGAAAGGGCCTCTTCGGAGGCCCTTTTTGATTGAAGTTGAAAATTGAAAACGGAGAGGCCCTGCGTCTGCCTGCTGACGCGTACTCCGTACAATGCGCGCGTGCCGGTCGCTCTCATCATCCCTGCTCTCGATGAGGAGCATGCCATCGGCGCTTTGCTCGAGGCCATCGATCGGACGGTCGTGCGCGATGTGATCGTGGGGGACAACGGGAGCCGCGATGCAACGGCGGATGTGGCGCGATCGCGAGGGGCGCAGGTCGTGCGTGTGGAGGAGCGCGGTTACGGCGCGGCATGCGCGGGCGCGCTGGCGGCGATGGCGGATGACGTCGACGTGGTGCTCTTCATGGACGCGGATGGCTCGGATGATCCGGCGGAGATTCCCCTCGTGCTCGAGCCGGTTTTGAACGGCCGCGCGGATCTGGTGATCGGGTCGCGTTCGCTGGGCGTCGTGGAGCGTGGCGCGCTGACACCGCAGCAGCGCTTCGGCAACTGGCTGGCCACGCATCTCGTGGCGATGATCTACGGCCATCGCTATACCGACCTCGGTCCGTTCCGCGCGATCCGGCGCGATCTACTGGACCGCATCGGCATGCGCGACCGCCGCTACGGTTGGACGGTGGAGATGCAGGTGCGCGCGCTGCAGCTCGGCGCGAGGGTGGCCGAGGTGCCGGTGCGTTATCGCAGACGCGTGGGCAAATCGAAAATCAGCGGCACGGTGAGCGGCGTGATCAAGGCGGGATGGTGGATCATCTACACGATCGTGAAGTATTCACGCCGGAGATGAGGCGATGGCGCTCGCTCTCTACACGATCGTCGCCGCCGCTCTCCTCTATGTGAGCCATCGTTTCATCCGCCCGCTTTCGCTCGTGGCGGCGGCTGCGATTTTTCTGCTGCCTTTCGTTTTCACGGGACGAGCGCTGGTGACGTCGCGCGTGTACGGCCCGATTGACCTTCCTTATACGAGCCAGCCGCTGAACTGGATGAAGGAGAGTACGGCCTCGGCGCGCCGCACAATGCGCTGCTCTCCGATCTCTACGGCCAGATGATCCCGTGGCGGAAGGCGGTGCAGTGGTCGCTCGCGCATGGTGAGTGGCCGCTGTGGAATCCGTTCATTCTCTCCGGCGACATCCTCGCGGCTTCGGCGCAGCCGGCGCCATACAGTCCGTTGACGCTGATCGCGTTGCTGCTCCCGGTGCCATTGGGACTGACGTTCTCCGCGGCCATCGCGCATTTTCTGGCCGCGCTGGGCGCATTTTTGTTCGCGCGAGAGATCGCTTGCCGCGAATCGGCGGCGCTCGTGACAGCGGCGGGATGGACGTGCGCGACGTCGATCGTGTTGTTCATCCTCTGGCCGCTCGGCGCCGCATGGATCTGGCTCCCGTTCGTGCTTCTCGGCGTGCGCCGGGGCTCGCTACCGATCCTGTCGTGCGCGTTTACATTGCTCTTGGTATCCGGACATCCCGAGACCGCGCTGCACGTCGTGTTCATCAGTGCCGCGTATGCGCTGCTGATGCGCAGCAAACGAGTGATCGTCAACGGCATCGCCGCCGGGTTGATCGCGCTGGGATTGAGCGCGATTTTCATCCTGCCGATCCTCGAAGCGGCGCCGCAGACGATGGAGCATGCCACGCGCACAGGGACGTTCGCGGAGGTGCCGCGCGGAAAATCAATCCAGCACGTTGCGGCCAGCCTGATGACGGATCTGTTCCCGTACCTGCACACGCGCAAGTGGGAGCTCGGCTCGCTGCCGATCGACACGGCCGCCGCAGGCAGCGTCATCCTGGCGCTGGCGATCTTCGCGATCTGGCGCGTGCGCCGCGCGGAGACATGGTTCTTCGGCGGACTGGCGGTCTTCGGTCTGCTCGCACACGCGGAGTGGAAGCCGCTCGCGCGCGCTCTGCAGACATTGCCGTTGTTCGACGCGGCACTGAACGAGCGATTCTCGTTTGCCGCGGCTTTCGCGCTGGCGGTGCTGGCGGGGCTTGGTGTCGAAGCCCTCGCGGGCAGAGCGCGGAGCGCAAAATTCGACGTGGCGGTCGTGTTCGTGGTTTGCACGTTGATCGCGATTGGCAACTTTTGGATCCTGCGATCTGCGCTTGTGTCGCATGCGCCGCTGGAGTGGGGGAGGTACGTCGTCGCGGCGGAGATCGGCGGGGTGTTGATCGCGGCGCTTCTGCTGTTCGCGCTGCCTCGCTCGCCGCGCGTGGTCGTGGCGTTGCTGCTCGGGTTGATCGTGGTGCAGCGCGGGATGTCTGCCGGCGGGATCTATCGCTCGTTCGAGCAACGCGCCGCCTATCCGCCGATTCCGATGTTCGCCGCGCTGAAGAATGTCCGCGAGCCGTTTCGGATCACCGGCCATGGACTGGCCTTCATCCCCGGCACGAGCGCAATGTACGAGCTGGAAGATGTGCGCGGCTATCAGGCCATGACGTTTCTTCGTTACCGCGAGACGTATCCGCTCTGGTCCATTCATCAACCGGTGTGGTTCAACCGCGTCGACGATCTGACGCGACCGTTCCTCTCGTTTCTGAACGTCCGTTTCGCGATCACCTGGGATCGCGATCCACCGCCGCCCGGATGGCGCGAAGTCGCGCGCCAGCGCGGCACGATCCTCATCGAGAACACACACGTCATTCAGCGCGTCTTCGTGCCGCGTCAAGTGCGCATTGGATACGGCGCAACAGAGACGCTCGTGCAAATGCAAAGCGAAACAGATTTCCGCGAACGCGCATGGATCGAAGCGCCGCTCGCACCGCACGATCGCCAGAACGGACCGGGAACTGTCTCGTTCACGAATACGGCGCGCGAGTACGACATCACCGCGGACATGCAACGCGCCGGATGGATCGTGGCCTCACTGCCGGCCTGGAAGGGCTGGCGCGCCTACGTCGACGGGCGCCGCGTCGAGACGCAGTTCACGAATCACGCGTTCCTCGGCGTGTATGTGCCGCAAGGCAAGCACCACGTGCGGCTCGTCTACCTGCCTCAAGCGTTTGTGGTGGGGCGGTGGGTGACGCTTTTGACGATGGTGCTCGTCATCGCACGAATAGTCGCAAAGTCTCAAAGTCGCAAAGTCTCAAAGGAGATCGAACCGCGGCAGCCGCCTCTTTGAGACTTTGAGACTTTGCGACTTTGCGACTTCTGCGTCACTCCATCCCCGCCAGTCTCTTCTCCATCGACGCGATCCTGCGTTCGCTGCGCTGCCCTTCGGGGAGCGATTTCGCGTACTCAATGGCTTGCACGAGTGTTTCGCGCGCGGATTTCTTGTCGCCTTTGGCCGTGTGGATGTCGGCGCGGACGCTGAGCACGGCCAGTTTGCGCGGGCCGTAGACCAGGGCCAGCGCGCGGTCGGACGCGGCCAGCGCTTTGTCGAGATCCTTCATCGCGTTGTAGATGAGCGCCAGCCGCGCCGGCGGGTTGTAGTCGGTGGGGAAGTCGCGCTCGGATTGCTCGAGCATCGGGATGGCTTTTTCGGGCGTGCCGAGGTCGAGGTAGGCGCTGACGCGGTGCGAGTCGTAGACCGTGCGTTGGTCCGCGGTCTTCGCGCGCGCGGCGGCCTGTTCGAGGAACGCCGACCATTGCCATTGCAGCGCGATCGTTCCTTCATCGTCGCCCGCGGCGTCGCGCGCTTCGATGAGGGCCATGTACATCCCGGAACGGTCGTCATCGGAGAGGATGACCTTCGGATTGTCGAACGCTTCGCGTGTCGCTTTCTCGAGGCCGTCCGTGAGGGCGACGCGTTTCTCGTTCGCCTTGTCGAGACCGACCGCGCACGAGAGGCCGGTGGCCGCGACATTCGCGGAGGAGACGGTTCCTTTCACGCGCGGATAGAGCGCCAGCGCGCGTGTGGCGCACTGCTCTTTCTCATCCGCCATGGAGAGCGAAAAGATGAGTGACTCCGCGGTGCGGCCGAATCGCCGCCAGCGTTTCGGCGCGCTGCGGATCGCGGACTCGTACGATTTCGCTGCGGCGGCGTGCTGACCGTCGGAAGCGAGTTGATCTCCCGAGGCGAGTAAGTCGTCCGAGATGGCCTCGGTGCGCGAGCGATGGCGTTGCTCGGCGTCGTCCAGCATGCCGCGCAACTGCACGATGTTCGCGCCGCCGACGTAGCGGAGCACGACTTCATTGCGGCCGAGCACGAGCAATGTCGGCAGAACCGGAATCGGATAGCGCTTCAGGAACTCCGCGTTTTCCGCGGCCTCGGTGTTGATGCTGAGCCAGACGAACCGCCCGGCGTACCGCTCGAGGCTTTTGTCCGTGTAGACATAAGCCTTCATCGAGCGGCAGGTGTGTCACCAGGGAGCCCAGGCTTCGACGAAGAGCGGAACGTTCTTCGCCTTCGCCTCGGCGACGGCTTTCCGGTAGTCGTTCTCGATGAACCTGAGATCGGCGCTGGCGCCGAGTGCGCACAGCGCGAACAACACGAGGGGCAGGACGCGTTTCATGCGCGCCATTTTAAGTGGGTGTCGCGATGATGGAGTAACGGAATTGAGAATTGGGGAGTCGCAAAGTCTCAAAGTCTCAAAGGCCCGCCCCGCCCGGTTTTCCTTTGAGACTTTGCGACTTTGAGACTTTGCGACTCCCCCGCCTACATCGGCCCGGGCGCGACCCAACGCCTGAACCACGTATCGACCTCGCGATAGAACACGCGCGAGTTCTCGGCGTTGAGAATCCAGTGGTTCTCTTCCGGCCAGACCAGCAGCCGGCTCGGGATCTGGAGCCGTTGCAGGAGCGCCCACATCTCCAGCGTGTTGTTGAGCGGAACGCGATAGTCCTTCTCGCCGACGGAGAGGAGCATTGGTGTTTTGAACTGCGCGGCGGAGCGGACCGGGTTCTGCACGCGCCATGCTTCGCTCTGCTCCCACACCGGACCGTTCATGGCCAGCTCGCGGCCGTACATCACGTCCGAGGTACCCCATTGCGTTTCGAGATTCACGAGACCGGCGTGGCTGAGGAGCGCTTTGAAGCGTGTGCCCGACCAGGCTTCGAGTGCATTTGCCAGATGACCGCCGTAGCTCGCGCCGCCGGCGATCTGCCGCGACGCATCGATGAATGAATACTTCGCGATCGCGGCGTCGGCGGCTTCCATCAACTCTTCCGCGGGTCCGCGCAGCGGATCGCCCTGGATGGCCTGCGCGAACTCCGCGCCGAAGCCGGTCGAGCCGGTGTAATTCGTCAGCAGCAGAACGTAGCCCGGCTTCGCCAGCAGGTGATAGTTCCAGCGCAGCGTGATCTGGTCGCGCCACATATTGTGCGCGCCGCCGTGGATCAGCACGAACAGCGGATACTTCTTGGCCGGATCGAAGCCGGCCGGCTTCACGATCATGTTGTGGATCTTGCGACCGCGCTTTGACGTGAACCAGAAATGCTCCGGCGGCGCCCAGTCGATCGCCGCGGACTGCGCGACGTTGAATGACGTCAGATTGCGATGCGTCTTCGTCGTGGTGTCGATGCGCACGACCTCGGCGGGATCGATCGACGAGCCCCACTGCGCGACGAGCACCGGCGCGTTCTCCGCCGTCGCCAGTCCGGTGTAGACGCCGCGCTGCGGCGCAATCAGCAGCTTCGCATCGCCGCCGCTCGAAGGCACGGAGTAGATTTTCACGAAGCCGGAATCCTCGGCCGTGAAGTAGATCGTCTTGCCGTCGCTCGACACGACGTAGTCATCGACGGAGCGATCGGTCTTCGCGATCACGCGCTCGTTCTGCATCGACGGCCAGTCGAACGCCACGAGCTGATCGAGGTTGTAGGTCTTGCCGTTGTTGGTGTTGAACGTCGCGTAGAGCGTGCGGCCGTCCGGGCTGAATGAGACGCTGCCGTACGAGCCGTTCTTCGCCGTGATCTTCTCCGGCTCGGCCTTGCTCGCATCGGCATGTGCACTCACGCGATAGAGATCGAACGTGTATTCGGCGTAGGCCGCGGTGTTCTGTCCCGTCGTGGCGGTGAAGACGATCCACTGACCGTCCGGCGACCATTCGCCGTTGATGGATTCGGTGCCGCTCCCGCCACCAGTGCCCGCGAATCCCGGCGCGGCGACGAGCTTCGTGCCGGCCAGCAGATCTTTCGCAGGACCCGCATCGAGCGACTGCACGAGCATGTGCGGCTCGCGGTTCGTATCGATCCATTTGTCCCAGGAACGGATGGGAAAGGAGTCGTAGATGCGGACCTTGAACTTGCGGTCCTTCTCCTCCTTCGCCGCTTTCTTGTTCGCCTCATCGTCGGCCGCATCGGGAAAGACGGTGCTGGCGAAGAGCAGGCGCTTACCGTCCGGGCTGAACTTCGGCGAGCGCAAGGTCGTGGAGAGATTCGTGACGCGCTGCGCCTCGCCGCCGCCGATCACGTCGAGGATGTAGATCTGACTGACCTCATCGGCATCGCGCTTCGCGGAGAAAGCGATGCGGCGACTGTCCGGCGACCACGACGGATCGCTCTCGCCGGCTTTCAGCGCCGTGATCTTGCGCGGCGCCGCACTCCCGTCGACGGCGGCGAGCCAGAGGTCCGTGCTCTGTTCTTTTTCGTCATACGACGGCTCGGTCACCGAGAAAACTACCCACTTGCCGTCCGGACTGACGACAGGCGAGCCGACGCGCTTCAGTTGCCACATCGTCTCGTGCGTGAGCGATTGTTTCTCGGCCGCAAACGCGGCGGCGGCGATCAGAAGGAGGAGCAGAGGCAGAGTGCGCTTGATCATGGCGCGCAGATTCTAACGGGATGATGAACGCATCGCGAGAGCCGCCCCTCACCCCAGGACTCGACGTTGGCTGCTCCGGCCATACGCAAGGCGTGACGAGCTCATGCTGCGTCATCACAGGCGTGTATTCACCACGGAGTTCACAGAGAACACCTAGGGGATGCGGAGGAGGCAGTTTTCAGAACTACAAAACTGCTTTTCTCCGCTGCCCCTCAGTGTTCTCTGTGCACTCTGTGGTGAATACACGGGTGCCACGAAACGCTGGCTGACCAATCATTCGCGGTTGAGGCAGCGCGCGGTTTCCTTGCAGCGGGGCTAGGGTGAGGGACGGCTCTCGCGCCACATCCCCATCCTCGTCACAACCAGGATTCCGAACCACGCGCTGAGCCCATCCAGCAGCACGTCCCACGGACTGCCCGTGCGCAAACGCGCCATGCTTTGCCGCGTTTCATCCGTGACCGCAACGATGAGCGCGATGGCGATGGCTACGATCATGCGGCGGTCGGCGCGCCAGGCCAGGATGCCGAGGATCGCGTAGACGACGACGTGCCCGAGCTTGCGGATGGCGATGTTGAGCGCGCCCGCCATTTCGGGTCCCGCGATGGACGCCAGCCAACCGCGGCTCTCGATGGACGAGAAGCTGTCGGTGGACGCCGAAAAGATGACGGCGGACCAGACGATCACCGGCAACCACGTTCTGACGAAACGCATGGCCGCGTACAATACCCCGCCGCATGGAACCGCGACCGATCCGATTGACCGTGTTTCAGCCGAACCTCGCGCCGATGAACGTCACTCCGTCCGGCTCGCTCATCACGCTCGGGCGCGCCACCGACTGCACGGTTCCGATTCGCGATCGCTATCTCTCCCGCCGTCACGCCGAGATCGTCTTCGACGCCAACGCATGGCTGGTCCGCGACCTCGGCAGCGTCAACGGGACGACGCTCAACGGCATCCGCATCGACGGCTCCGCGCCGCTGCGTCCGGGCGATCGCATCAAGCTCGGCGACAGCGAAGTGCTCTTCGAGCCGATCGACAGCTCGGCCTCGCAGATCATCTCGTTCGACAGCGACTCACAGGCCAAGAACCTGGCCATTCCCATCAACGATGCGGTCGAAGACACCACACGCACGAACATCCTGGGAATGCTGGCCCTGCAGTTCATCGAAGACCGCACCATGGACGAGCTGTTCGACTTCATCCTCGACCAGGTCGTGGCGTTGCTGCAGCCCTCGCGCGCCGCGCTGGCATTGCTGGGCGCGGACGGCAAGACCTTCAACAACGTTCAACTGCGCCGCAGCGACGCCACCGATTCGCTCGATCTCTACATCAGCAGCACGTTGCTCGCCGAAGTGGTCGAAGGACGCAACGTGGTCTCGTTCGTCGACACCTCGCAGGACGAGAAGCTGGCGCGCGCGGAGTCGATCATCGCGCAGAACATCCGCTCCGCCGTTTGCGCGCCGCTGATGGTAGGGCAGGATGTTCTGGGCGTGCTCTATCTCGATTTTCTGGCGCAGCGCGGAGCGGTGACGCACGACGACGTTCATCTCATCGCCCAGATCGCACGCTTCGCGGCGCGCAAGCTGGAGACCACGCGGCTGCGCGAGGAATCGATCGCCAAGGCCAGGCTCGATGAAGAGCTGCGCACCGCCTACACCGTCCAGAGCCGTCTCCTGCCGGCGCAACTCCCGACGATCGATGGCTACGCATTCGCCGGCACGAGCAAGCCGTGCCGCACGGTGAGCGGCGACTACTACGACGTGGTGGTTCGTCCCGACGGCCGCATCTACTTCATCATGGCCGACGTGAGCGGAAAGGGTGTCACCGCGGCGCTGGTGATGGCCAGCGTCGCTACGGCCTTCAACATCTTCACGCGCACCGATCCAACTCCGGCCGAGCTCGTACGCGAGCTCAACGTGACGCTGGCGCCGAAGACCGCTCCGACGAAGTTCGTGACGATGGTGGTGGGCGTTCTCGATCCCGCCAGCGGCAACGTCGAGTTCACGAACGCCGGCCACGTCGCGCCGCTGGTGATCTCGCGCAGCGGCGTCGAGCAACTGACGATGACCGACATGGTGGTCGGCCTCTTCGCGCAGGCGCAGTATCGCAACCAGAGCGCGAAGCTGGAAGCCGGCGACTCGCTCGTCCTCTTCACCGACGGTGTCACCGAAGCCGAGAACGAAGCCGAAGACCAACTCGGCCTCGAACCGATCGCCACACTCGTTTCCACGCTTCACGGAACCGAAGCGCCGGAGATCCTCGCCGGCATCGATCGCCACGTGCAGGAGTTCGTCGGCACCGCCGCAGCAAACGACGACGTGACGATGTTCGCGCTGACGCGGCGATAGCCGGCAATTCTCAATTCCCAAATCTCAATTCTCAATTCCGGTCCCTGTCGTCAGCGCGCGAAGGCAGTCGGATAAACTCGCGCAAATGTCGCGGGCACTCCGGATCGCCTCGACGGTGGCCGCCGCGCTCGCCGTGATCTACGCCATCGCTGTGACGTGGCGCCAGCATGAGCGCGCCGCGGGCCTCGATTTCTATATCTACTTCGTCAACGCGCAGCTCGCCGGACGCGAGGACGTTCCGAACATCTACGACCGCGACGCGCAGTCGCGCATCGGCGAGGAGTATTACGAGCGCGCGCAACGCGGGACCTCGGAGCTCCGTAAGTTCGACGCGAAGCGGCGGCGTTTTCTCGACAGCGTCTCCAGCCCGTTCCTTTACACGTCTCTGAGTTGGGTGAGCCGCGATTACGACCGCGCGCTGCAGCAGTACCACCTGCTCGTTTTCGCGGCGTTCATCATCGGCTACCTGCTCATTGCGCGCTTCGTCCGTCTCTCGTGGCCGAGCGCACTGTTTCTCCTGGCCGCACTGCTGCTCTGGTACCGCGGATTCGAGGCCGATCTGCGCGTCGGGAACGTGAACTCGTTGCAGTTGCTGATGCTCGGCGCATCGCTCTGGTGTCCGCCGCTCCTCGCCGGCGCGATTGCGGGATTGCTGATCGCATTCAAGCCGAATCTCATTCTCATTCCGCTGCTGCTGGCCGTCGCCCGCATGGCCTCCCGCGACTGGCGTCGTCTGCGCCTGGAGATCTTCGGCGGCGCAATCGGCGGCGCAATCGCGTTCTTGGCCGCGGCCATTCACTACGGATCGTTCGCCGTCTGGCTGCAGTGGATCGCACGCGCGAACGAGTTCTATCACCGCCTGCCGACGCGCACCGAACGCAACGTCACGCCATTCCTGACGTTGTTCCACGAACACGGAGCCTGGCCGAGCTACGTGCTGGCGTTGCTATTGACGATCGCCGCAATCATCGCGATCTGGCGCGGACGCTCGCGCGACGACGCGATGATCGCCGGCGTGGCGATCCTCATCTATCTCCTGTCCGCGACGGTGGTGTGGCTGCACTACATGGTGCTCGTGATCCCGATCGCGCTGGCATTGCTGCGCTGGCGCATGACCGCCGTCGTTGCTTTGCTGGCCCTCGCGGCCATCGCACAGGAACCGTTCGAATGGCTCACGGGCATCGCGGTCTATCCAAACGATGCGAAGTTGATCGGACCGGCACTGTGCGCGTTGTTTGTTTGCGCGCTGTGGAAGATGGTGTCGCGAGCGAAAGTGGTTTTGTAGCTCTCCGCGCCGCAGCGCTTTGGAGTGCGGCGGCTTGCCCTTTGGGTAACGTGCCTCGGAGCAGCTCATGCCGCGCTACCGAAAGCGGTGGCAAGCCACACGCACTCCGAAGCGCTGCGGCGCGGAGGTAGGACGGCCTACACCGCCACCCAACCCCCACCCGCCGCGCTTTTCCTGGCGGCGTCGAGCACGCGTTGTTGCATGAGGCCGTCTTCGAACGTCGCGGCAGGAGCGAGTGCTTCCTGATTGCCTTCGTCGAGTGCGGCTCGTAGTGCGTGGCCGAGGTGGAGGGTGCCGGAGCCGAATGCACCGCCGTGAGAGTTGCCGGGGCGCTCGGGCATGGGGCCGCCGACCGTGGCACCGCCGGACATCGTCGCGAATGGTGCGCGGTTCGCCGACAGCAACACTTCTTCGCCGATGAAGCGCATCGCGCCGAGCTCTCCGTGGATCGTGAGAACGCTCGATTCGTCGGGGCCGGCGGAAACGACGCTGAACGTCAGCGAAGCGACGGCGCCTCCGCGCAGCCTAAGATGGACAGAGGCGTAATCGTCCGAGGACACGGTGCGCGTTGTATCGCCGAATGGGCGCGTCTCGATCGTCGACCGCATCATCGCTTGCGCCGATTCGATCTCCATCCCGAAGTAGCGCAGCGCATCGACGAAGTGCGAGCCGACCGCGCCCCACACGCCGCCGCCGCGCGAAGCATCGCTCCACCAGTTCCACTCGCGTTTGCGGTCCCCGCGTGCCGGACTCGAGTACCGCACCTCGGCATAGCGAATGTCGCCGATCTCGCTCATCCGTGCGCGTGCCTCGCGCCAGGAGGGGAGGAAACGCAGTTCGTGATCGATGAGCGCGAGGCGATCAGCGTGCTTTCGCGCGGCGGCGACGAGCTCTTCGGCCTCGGCGGCGTTCATCGCCGTCGGCTTTTCGAGCAGAACGTGCTTGCCGGCCTCGAGCGCCGCCAGCGCCATCTCCCGATGCTCCGACGGCGGCGTCACGATCGAGACGAGATCGACGTCGGGCGACGCCATGACCTCGCGCCAGTGGTCGTGCGCGCGAACGCCGAGCTCGGCGGCCACTTCCTGGGTCCGCTCGCGGTTGTGTCCGGCGATGGCCGTTACGTTCAAGCCTGCTTCGCGAAACGTAGGCACCTGGACGCGCGCGCCCCAGCCCGTTCCGATGATTCCGATGTTTGCCATTGAATGCGACCTCAGCCTTGGCGGCTCTAGTTGCCGCTTGGCAGCTCAATTGAACTAGCGACCATCGTGAAACGCCACAAGCCCGATCTTATCGTTCCGATCCGTGACAGGCGGCAGCGGAAGCGTTATCTCACAATCAAGAACTTCGGCTACGCCCTGATCGCCGCCGCCGTGCTTTTCCTCGCGATCACGATCCGTTCTGAAATGCGCGGCACGAGCACGACGAACTACGGAAGGCTCGTCGAGCGGGGGATGCCCAAGGTCGAGCAGAAACCGCATGAAGTCGTCAGCGAGGCCCCGATTGTCGATCAGGAACAGACGCACGCAGACCCGATGCTGACGCAGGCCGCGGCGCGCGAGAGATATCTTCAGGCGCAGACCACGACAGAGCCCGTTGTAGCCGACGTTCCGCCCCGTGCCGCCGCGGCCAAGACCACCGGCGAGACCGATGTCGTCATCGTCGGCGGTCCGGAAGGCGTGAAGGTCGTGAAGCGCGAACGCCGCAAGCCGACACTCACAGGCGGCTTCGGCCGCCAGTAGTCTACGTCCGGCTTCGGCCGTCAGTAATGAGCGCGTCGTGACGCGTGTTCGTCAGATTCGAAAAACCTACAATACGCCAAGATGCCCGACTCCATTGTCTTCGGCACGGACGGCTGGCGCGCCGTCACCGCCGATCAGTTCACGTTCGCCAACGTGCGCCGCGTCGCCGACGCCATCGCCGTAGCGGCGCGGACGTTTCGTCCTCCGGCGACGATCGACGCGAACACGCTCGTGGTCGGGTTCGATCGCCGTTTTCTCTCACGCGAATTTGCCGCGGTCGTGGCCGAGTCGCTGCGCGCGGCCGGGTTCCGCGTGATCCTTTCCGATCGGCCGGCTCCCTCGCAGACGATCTCGTTCACCGCACTCCATCGCAATCTCCTCGGCGGCGTGGTCGTCACGGCCAGTCACAATCCGGCGAGGTACAACGGCATCAAGTTCAAGGCCTGGTACGGCGGATCGGCATTGCCGGAGATGTACGAAGCGATCGCCGCGAGCATTGATCAGCGCGAAACGCGTGAAGGCGGCACGATCGAAGAGAGGAACATCCTCGACGATTATGTCGAGGCGTTGCGGGGACAGCTCGATCTGCCGCTGCTGATGTCAGCGAAGCTGGCCATCCTGCACGATCCGATTCACGGCGCCGGCGCGATGATCCCGTCGAAGGTCCTGGGCACCGACTACGTCGGCGCGCGCCTCCTTGCGGAAGGACGGCCAGCGCTGACGAGCACCATCGTGGACGGTATCCGCGGCGGTGTGAATCCTTCGTTCGGCGGCGTCAATCCGGAGCCGATCCCGGAAAATCTCCATGCCTCGCGCGACGCCATGCTGTCCGGTCTCTACGATCTGGCCATCTGCAACGACGGCGACGCAGACCGCCTCGGCATTCTCGACGAGCACGGCGATTTCGTTTCGCCGCACAAGATCATCTCGCTGCTGGCGCTCTATCTCGTCCGCGAGAAGAAACGGACAGGCGAGATCGTGAAGACGTTCTCGACGACGCGCCTCCTCGAGAAAGTGGCGCATTCGCTCGGCGCGAAACTGCACGAGACGCGAATCGGCTTCAAGTACGTGGCCGATCTGATGCTCGCACGCGACGTGCTCATCGGCGGCGAGGAAAGCGGCGGCGTCGGCTTCGGCGCCTTCATGCCGGAGCGCGACGGCATCCTCTCCGGCCTCCTCGTCGCGGAAGCGGTCGCGCATTACGGCCGTCCGCTCTCCGAGATCATCGCGAAGATGGAGCAGGAATTCGGAGCGCTGCACTACGACCGCCGAGACGTGCATCGTCCGATGGAACAGTGCGCCCGCCTCATCGATCGCGTCCGCTCCGGCGAGCTCGATTCCACATTTGCATCCGGCCTCACGTCGAAAGAAGAAATCGACGGCGTGAAAATGAACTTCGCCGACGGCTCGTGGCTGCTGTTCCGGAAATCGGGGACGGAGCCGATCATCCGCATCTACTGCGAGAGCCCGGACGCGGAACAGGTACAGCGGATGCTCGACATCGCAATTCAGGAGCTCGATTCGAACCGTTAGCGCCCTTGCTCCCTCTTGAGGAGCATGAGAAAACTTTACGCCGCTCTGGCCATCCTCGGGTTTCTCCTTCCGATGTGGCAGTTCGCGCTGTTCGTCGGCGAGCATGGACTCGACCTCCGTGTGTTCCTGGCGCTGCCGTTCGCGAGCTCCGTCTCCACGATGCTGACGTTCGATCTGCTCGTCTCGTGCGTTGTGTTCTGGGTGTTCGTGTCGACGCAGCGCGTGCCGCGACGGTGGCTGTACGTCGCGCTCACGCTGCTGGTGGGCCTCTCGTTCGCGTTGCCGCTGTTCCTCCTCGCGCGCGAGCGTCATCTGACGTGAGATACCTTCCACCTACTGGCGATGAGATCCGACGCTCAACAACGCGCGCTCGTCCTCCGCGCTCAATCCGGTGATCGCGATGCGTTCGATGCAGTGCTCCGCGACATCGCGCCGCCGCTGCTTCGCTACGTCACGCGCGTGACCGGCGATGTGGCGCTGGCGGAAGACGCGGTACAGGAAACGCTGATCGCGATCGTACGCAAGATCGCGTGGCTGCAGGACGCGTCGTTGTTTCGCGCCTGGGCGTATCGGATTGCCTCGCGAGAGGCGTTTCGTCTGCTGCGCAAGAGCCGGCGCTTTGTCGAGCCAATCGAGGAGATGACCTCCATAGAAGAGCCGTCCGATCCGTGGCAGCGCGAGCGTCTTCTAGCGTCGCTCGACCGGCTCTCGCCCGCAAGCCGCGCGGTGGTCACGCTGCATTACCTCGAGGAGATGCCGCTCTCCGATGTGGCCGCGGTCCTCGAGCTTCCTCTGGGCACCGTCAAATCGCGGCTGTCCTATGGCCTCGTCCAACTGCGCAAGGAGAACCCCGCATGAAAGCCAGCAAACGCGACCTGATCCTCTTTCTCGTCATCGACTTCATGGTGTGCGCGGCGATCGTCCTCGTCGTGCTGAACAAGTAATAAGGCTGCACTGGTAGAAGGATGAAACCAATGAACGATCTCGAACAGATGCGCGCCAATGCGCTCAAACAGATGGACCGCGCCCAGCGCAACTTCAAGTGGTCGCTTTACGGAGCCGTGCTCTTCGAAGCCTTCTTCACGCTGGGCATCATCTATTTCGCCGACTTCCGCGACCCGCTGCACATGCTCATCGTCTGCTGCACCGGCGTGATCTACATGCCGGTCATCCTCGGCCTGGTCGCGCTCGGCGCCCACATGAACCGCAATACGCTGCGGGTGCTGGCGCGGCTGGACGATATGCGGTGACGGAGACGAGTCGGGCGATCGGCAGTCGGCGGTGGGCAGTGGAAACGCCTGCCACGGTGACTTGGTTTTTTGCTACGGCCGACCGCCGACTGCCGGCCGCCCGACTCGATTCCACCGTGCTAAGCTTCGACCCTGAGCGGCGACCCAGTGCCCACGGCGCGTCGACTCGCAGAGCCTCTCACGCGAAGTACACCATCCTTCGGAGAAGCAACACGTGTCGACACCAGAAATCCAGACGCGCACGCAGTTCACGCGCGAGAGCATCATCGACGACTACCGCGTGGCCGTGCGAAGCCGCCATGCCAGCGTGATCGGGCGCAGAGAAGTGCTCACCGGCAAGGCCAAGTTCGGGATCTTCGGCGACGGCAAGGAAGTGGCGCAACTGGCCTGGGCGCGCGCGTTCCGCAAAGGCGACTGGCGCTCCGGCTACTATCGCGATCAGACGTTCATGCTGGCGCTCGGCGCGGCCACGCTCGACGAGTTCTTCGCGCAGCTCTACGCCGATGCGAACGTCGAGCACGATCCCTGGTCCGCCGGCCGCTCGATGAACGCGCACTTCTCCTCGCGCTACCTCGACGCCGATGGAAACTGGACCAGTCAGACCGACGCGTACAACGTCTCCGCCGACATGTCGCCGACCGGTTCGCAGATGCCGCGACTGGTCGGTCTGGCCTGGGCCTCGCGGCTCTATCGCGAGCTCGGCATTCCGGAGTCCGCGCAGTTCTCGCACAACGGCGATGAGATTGCCTGGGGCACGATCGGCAACGCCAGCACCGCCGAAGGGATGTTCTGGGAGTCGCTGAACGCCGGCGGAGTCCTCGGCATCCCGATGATCGTCTCGATCTGGGATGACGGCTACGGCATCTCGGTTCCCAACGAGTTCCAGATCACGAAGGGCAATCTCTCCGAGCTGCTGAAGGGTTTCCAGCGCGAGCCGAAATCGAAGCAGGGTTACGACCTCTACACCGTCAAGGCGTGGGACTACGCCGCGCTCTGCGAGACCTACATCTCCGCCGCGCAGGTGGTGCGGATGGAGCATGTTCCGGCCATCATTCACGTCATCGATGTGACGCAGCCGCAGGGTCATTCCACGTCGGGCAGTCACGAGCGCTACAAGTCGAAAGAACGGCTGGAGTGGGAAATCGAGTTCGACGGCATCCGCAAGATGCGCGAGTGGATGATCGCGCAGGGCATCGCCACGGTGCAGGAGCTCGACGATTTCGAAAAGGAAGACGGCAACATCGTGCGCGACGCTCAACGCCGCGCGTGGAAGGCGTATCGCCAGCCCATCGATGAAGAAGTGCGGGAAGCGATCGCTATCCTCGACGGTCTCGGCGCGCAGCAGTTGAAGGAAGAGCTGCAGCGCAATCAGGCGCCGTATCGGCGCGATGCGGTGCGAGCAGTGGCTTCGGCGCTGATCGCCAGCGCGCCTGCGGTGAAGACAGCCGCTGCCGATTGGCTCGCAAAACGCCAACGCGAAGGCGACGAGCGTTACGGCTCAAACCTCTACAGCGAAAGCCGCATGGCCGCGTTGAAAGTGCGGGAAGTGAAGCCGGAGTACGCCGATGACGCTCCTGTGCTCAACGGCTTCGAGGTTCTCAATCAGTGCTTCGATCAAGCGCTGCTACGCGATCCGCGCCTGATCATCTTCGGCGAAGACGTTGGCAAGCTCGGCGACGTCAATCAGGGCTGCCTCGGCCTGCAGGAAAAGCACGGCCTGTGGCGCGTCATGGACACCGGCATCCGCGAGTGCACGATCGTCGGCCAGGCCATCGGCGCGGCCATGCGAGGCCTGCGGCCCATCGCCGAGATCCAGTATCTCGACTACATCCTGTACGCACTGCAGATCCTCTCCGACGATCTTTCCACGCTGCGCTGGCGCTCCGCCGGCGGACAGAAAGCGCCGGTCATCATCCGCACGCGCGGTCATCGGCTGGAAGGCATCTGGCACTCCGGCTCGCCGATGGCCGGCATCATCAGCCTCGTGCGCGGGATGCACGTCTGCGTTCCGCGCAACATGACCCAAGCCGCCGGCTTCTACAACACGCTTCTGCGCTCCGACGACCCGGCCATCGTCATTGAAGTCCTCAACGGCTATCGCTCGAAAGAAAAGCTCCCGTCGAACATCGCAGACTTCACACTGCCCCTCGGCGTGCCCGAAGTTCTTCGCGAAGGCAAAGACATCACGCTCGTCTCCTACGGCGCGACCTTGAAGATCGTCATGGAAGCCGCCGACCTTCTGGCCACCGCCGGTATCGACGCCGAGGTGATCGACGTGCAGACGCTGCTTCCGTTCGACCTTCACGGCGTCATCGTCGAGTCGCTGAAGAAAACCAGCCGCGTCGCTTTCATCGACGAAGACGTTCCCGGCGGCGCCAGCGCCACCATGCTCCAGAACGTCCTCGTCCGCGATCGCGGCTACGACTGGCTCGACTCCGAACCGCTCACTCTGGCCGCCAAAGAACATCGCCCCGCCTACGGCTCCGACGGCGACTACTGGTCGAAGCCCAATCGCGAAACGATCTTCAGCGGCGTCTACGAGTTGATGCGCGAGGCGAACCCGAGCCGCTTCCCCAGGCTTCTCCAACCCTGAGCGATGCGAAGGGTCAAGTGAGCACCTCGCTTACTGCGCCTGCGAGGCTGAAGGCTCGTCAGGCGTTGGCGCCGGGTTGACTCTTCGCTCCTGCGCGAGAGGCAGGGAAAACGTAAAGCAGGATCCCTGACCGAGAGCGCTCACGCACGACAACCGGCCGCCGAGTGCCGTCGTCAGATCGTTCGCGATGGCCAGTCCGTATCCGGATGACGATTCTCCCGCGGTCGGCCGCGTGGACAACGGCGCGCCAGGTCGAAAGAGCTGCGCCTGATCGGCCTCGCTGAGTCCGGCGCCGCTGTCGCGGACCGAGCAGGAAACTTCCACACTGTCGACGGTCATTGTGACGAAGACTGTGCCTCCAGGCTCCGAGTACTTCACCGCGTTGGACAGGAGGTTGTCGATGACGGCGCCGGCCGCCACGCAATCCGTCAGGACGCAATCCCGTGTGGCCGGCGCTTTCCATCTGATTCGAACTTTCTTGGCGCGGGCGATGTCCGCGTATGCCTGGCATCCCGCTTCAGCGATGTCGCAGAGCGATGACGCCTGCAGGAGCAGAGGCGGAGGCATTCCTGACGCAGACAGAACGCCTCGGGCGGTGCTCATCATCAGATTGGTGGCCTGTTTGAGGGAATCGAGCCATCTCCGGACATCCCGATCTCCCGGTGCCAGCTTGGTCCGAAGGAGTTGAAGCGTCGACGAAACGACCATGAGGTAATTGTTCAGCGCGTGAAGCGAGTAGCTAACCCGTTGCCGGTCATCGGTAGCCAGCACCTCCAGGGTTTCCAGCGCACGATCGAGGTCTCCTCGTGCATTTGCGATGGCCGTCACTACGTCTTTTCGGTTTTGAGTCATGACACGTGGGTCAATTATTAATCACATATGCACGTACGTCTGACTTTAATGACGTAAGCGGTTATGGTGATCGACACGTCCGTCACAGTATCACGCTGGCAGTGAAAGTGCGTTCCGCAGTGGCATTGATGACAGGCGTCACACGTGGATGTGGCATCCACGATGGCGTCGCCGAGAGGCTCGTCATCCGTGGCCGCCTGCTCGAATTAGATGCGGGCCGCTCCAGCGTAGAGATTGAAACGTGCGTCTCGCACGAATCCGAGGAGCGTGAGGTTGAATTCGCGCGCCAGCTCGACGGCCAGCGAGGACGGTGCGCCGGCGGCGGCCAGGATCGGGATGCGCGCGACGATGGCTTTCTGCACGATCTCGAAACTGGTGCGGCTGCTCACGACGAGAATGTGCTGATCGAGCGCGACTGCTTCGCGGAAGAACGAGCCGATGACTTTGTCGACCGCGTTGTGCCGTCCGACGTCCTCGCGCAAACGCAGCAGCGTCCCCTCCGCGGTGAAGATGCCCGCCGCGTGAATGCCACCGGTGGCGTCGAATGCCTTCTGCTGCGCACGCAGCTTCTCCGGGAGCGTGACGATGACTTCCTGCGTGACGCGCACGGCGGACTCGATTGGCGAGGTCTGCACGCGCAGTGCATCGATCGACACCTTGCCGCACACACCGCACGATGACGTCGAATGGAAATTCCGCTGTAACCGCTGCAGATCAACGCGCACCCCTTCGCCAACATCGACCCGCACGACATTCGGCGAGCCCCAATGCCGGATCGATGCAATGTCGCCCGGATCGCGCAGGATCGACTCACTCATCAAAAACCCAGCCGCGAGATCGAAGTCATCACCCGGCGTGCGCAACGTGACCGAGACCGCCTTCTCGCCGAGCCTAATCTCCAATGGCTCTTCGACAACGACCGCGTCATCAGCGTCCTCTCGACCGCCATTGGCGAAGCGAACGACCTCTGTGCGCGTGAACGATTCCATGGAGGCGAGATTGTACGTGCGGCGCGAGTGCGCGGCGG